>JBFWRA010000843.1:0-3199 GCA_050249155.1 Isosphaeraceae bacterium
CCCGGTGAACCCGGCCCTGCCCGGACTCCCCCCGGTGCCGGACCCCGTGCCTCCCATGCCGGAAGGTCCGGTCTCCTACCGCCGTTGATCACCTGACCGAGGCGGAGAGGGATGCGACGAACCGGTTTGAACCCCCTCCTTTGGACCGGACCTCGTGACTCACCATCGCCCCGGCGGGACGCGAACGCCACGCGATCCGCCGGGGCCTTCGCTTGACCCAGGGAATCGCGTAACAACCACCTGGTCGAAGATTGACGGGGGGTGGCTCGACTCAGGAGGCACAGCTTGGGTACCACCCGTGGCACCCCAAGACCGGGTGGAGATCAGCGAGAAGTCTCGTGACTTCCGCCCGACGCCAGACTGAGGGGTGCGTCGATCGCGCCCCGATACCCGCCCGACGGAAGGACGTCCGTCGGTGACTCTTGAAAACGAAACGAACCCAACGCAAGTCCGCGGGCGGAGGAACCGTCCGCCCCGTTCGGAAGGACACGAACGTCATGAGCCGAAAAGGAACGATCCGCCGCGCCGGCGGCCGAACCGCGCGCCGTGCCGCCCCTTTCGTGTGGGGCCTGGCGATCGCGGCATGGTTCGGCCCGGCTCTCTCCGGCGCGAACGCCCAGAACGTGCCCGCGCCTCCCGCGTTACCCGCCGCGCCGGCGACCCCGCTCCCGACGCCCGTGCCTCCGCCTCCCACGTTGCCAGCCCTGCCGGCGCTCCCACCTGGAGCGGTCGACGCTCCCGGGACCGCCAGCACCGCCCCGGCGACTCCACCCCCGATCGCGACCGCCCCCCCGGTCTACGCGCAATTGCCCGACGAGGTCCAGGTCGTCCGGTTCCACGCCCCGGAAGGGGTCGTCGTCGAGGTCGTCCAGCCGAATCCGGAGCCCGCCCCGACTGGGGACGGCCACGGAGCGCTGACCACCGGCCTTCGGGTCGGCGTGCCCTATCGGCTCAAGGTGTCGAACGTCCCCGAGCGACCAGGTGCCGAGGTCTACCCGGTCATCGAGGTGGTGGGACACCTGCATCGTCCCCAGAACGTCGACCCTGGGAAGTTCCCGATCCGGGTCGCGTTGAGCCTCGAAGATCTTTACGACACGATCGATCGGGGCAGGCTGGTCACCCAGGTGATCTACCTGGAGGACCCCGCTCTGGCGATTCCGATCAAGATGACCAAGGACGAGGTCCCGCTCACCGAACTCAGCCCATCGGAAGATCCGCTGAGGGTCGCGGCGAAGCTTGGAAGGGTCATGGCGATCTTCAAGGTCGGTGGCCGGCAGCCCATCCCCGGCGATCCGTTCGACGCGATCTTCAGCGCGGGCAATCCCGCGATCGGCGGTCCCTGTCCGTTCACGGGCCCCGGAGGTGAAGCGCCCTGCAAGCTCCCCTGTGGGCCGGTTTATGGCACTCCCCCTCCCCCGGGACGTCCCTGGATGCCCCGCGATGAATACCTCTGCGACGGCGGCGACCACGGCGCGAAGGCGGGGATCGCCGGCGACGGCGGCCTGGCGGGCATCGATCCCAAGGACGCGGTCGTACGATTCCACGCGGGCGATCACCTCCGCGTGCTGCCCACGAACGTCGTTTGCATCTACGCCCCCCGATTCGCGGCGACCCGGGTGAGTCTCGGGACCAACCTCGCCCTGGCGGTCGAGGGAGCCGTCCGTGAGAAGCACGTGACCCGGCAGATCACCGAGGCGGTCCGCGAAGGTCCGATGCGGCTGACCCTGAACCAGGGGGCCGAGCTCGCCAGGCACCGCGCGAGGGCCTCCGGCCTGTCGGGTGGCGTCCGGGCGGGCGTCCATACGGAACTTCGCGTCCTCAGCGGATTCAGCAACGCCGACGTCGCCGCGAGGTACCGTCTGGTTCAAGAACCCGATCTCGTCCGGGAGCGTACCAAGGCGGTCCTCTTCCTGGAGAAAATGAAGGCTGAGGGGATCAAGACGGCCGAGAGCGCCGTGGTCACCGGGATCGTCGAAGGGGCGAGCCAGACCATCATGTCCTGGCCCGCCAGGGAGACCGTCGGCGTCGAGACCCCGCCGAACGCCCCTGGCCTGGCGGTTTACAAGAGCGTCAGCGCCAGCGACGCGGAGTCCGGAGACGAGCTGACCTTCGTGATCCGCTATCGGAACATGGGGAACACGCCGATCCGATCGGTCTCGATCGTGGACAGCCTGCTGCCTCGGTTCGATTATGTTCCAGGGAGTGCCGAGGGGCCCGAAGGCACGGTCTTCACCGCCGGTGAGAACCGCGCGGGCGCCATGGAACTCCGTTGGGAGATACCCGGCACCGTCGCCCCCGGAGCCGAGGGACTCGTGACGTTCCGCGCGGCGATCCGCTGAGCCATCCGAACCGTTGAGGGGAAAGGATCGATCCGGCACAATCACAATCGAGGGTTGACTGATCCGCGATCGTGTGGCGACCTTTGCCAACGACCAGCCTGGCGCGCGAACCATGACCCGCCATGACGTGAACGCGAACCCCTACGCCCCGCCGGACGTCGAACTCGACGACGTCACGGCGGGCGAGCCTTTCGAGGGATTCCTGGGATACGCGGGGTTCTGGCGACGCGTGATCGCGTTCATCCTGGACTACTTCACGATCGTCACGTTCCTGCTGTCCTGGCCGACCGTGATCCAGCTCATCCAACTGCCACTGCGGATGATGGGCGCGCCCGATGATTTACGCGCGTTGACGACGTTCGCCGCCTTCCTCCTGTTCACGGTCGTCGCGCCGATCGTGTACTTCGCGGGCTGCGAGTCGTCACCCTTTCAGGCGACTCTGGGGAAATGGATGATCGGGATCAAGGTGACGAGCCTCCACGGTCGGCGGATCTCGTTCCTCCACGCGCTGGGCCGGCTCTGCGGGAAGTTCCTCTCCGCGTTGATCCTCTACGTGGGATTCGTCATGGTGGCCTTCACGTCGAGGAAGCAGGGGCTGCACGACGTTCTCGCCGCCACTCTGGTCGTCCGATCGCGTTGAGAACGCGGAAAATCCAACCAGGAATCGCCGCCTTTTTTCCGACCCACGTGACGGAACCTGGGACGTGACGGAACGTTGGGCCGTCTGGAAGGTCGTTGTTGAACAGTCGTCAAAACATGGGTAGAGTGTGGTTGGAAAACTGCGCGACCCGAAACGACCGAGGTGGCCATGATCCGAGTACTGGGCGGGCCGAAACGACTTTGTGACGGACTCACGCGCC
>JBFWRA010000844.1:0-3198 GCA_050249155.1 Isosphaeraceae bacterium
GGCTTCGCGACCAGGTACCCGAGCACGTGACCCTGGTGAGCGAGAGCGGCGTCAGGAGCCGCCGCGACGTCGAGCGGCTGGAGGCCGCGGGGGTCCAGGCGGTGCTGGTGGGTGAGACCCTGTTGCGAGCCCCCGACGTCGGCCTGGCCGTCGAGCGACTTCTGGGCCTGGCGCCCGAACCCGCCGAGCCAGGTTGAGACGGTGAGGGGAGCCGAGCGAGCGCCGAGGGCGGGCGGGCCTGGCCGGCCGTCGTTTCGAGGCTTCGCGGCCGCGTCCAATCGACTTGACCGGTGCTCGCCGGAGGGTGGCTGGCGGTCTCGTCCGCGAGACCGCCAGCCATCCAATTCTATGATGAAAAGTGGATTGAGCGAGTGATACTGGCGCGACGGCTCAGCGAGTCAGTCCGCCGTCGCTCCGCGGTTGTGGCTGCTGCGAGAGTTGTCCCGCCTTGGATTCGTCGGGGCTATTCGGCCAGAGGCGGCGGACCTCGAACTCATAGGGGAGCCTCGGGTCGGCCGGGTTCATCACCCCTTGCCTGGGAAGCGGGCCGACGATCTCGGAGTAGCGCGCCCGGGCCTCGTCGAACCGCTTGCGGGCCTCGTCGAACTCGGCCCGGCGACGGTCCAGGTCCTTGCGCAGCTCGCCGAGGATCGCTCGTTGAGCCTTCTCCGCGCGTTCCTTGCGTCGGAGGAAGTCGGCGACGATCTGTTCGTTCGTTTCGGTCTCGGTCAACGAGGGGGCCGATCCGCCCGTCAACGCCACGGCGGTCCTCGCATGGGACGCGCCCGACGACGACCTGGCCACCTGAGCCGGCACGGCGGAGGCCGCGAGCGTCAGGGCTGAGACCGTCGCGACCGCCCCGATGAGCATCTTCTTACGGGCCACCTTGCCCCCCCTTTCGGTTCGTCTCCTCGACCGACCGCTCCGTCCTTGGTCTCGGAGCGTGGAACGCGATCACGCGCCTTTACGAAAGATCTTGATCGGCACGTCGCCCCTCTCGACTTGCGTCGGCGCGCCCGTTCTTCGCGCCGGAACTCCATGCGCCCAAGCCCTCAAGGGGCGTTTTTGGCTTCCTCGGGAATTGGCCGGGAATCACTCCCGGTTTCTGGATGGATCGGTGTGCCACGCGGTTCAAGACTCCGAATCCGTGGAGTTCCGCCGTGGCCACCGGGAGGGGTTCGGAGTCACGAACCACGTGGCACCCTCGGCTCGCCTGACAAATTGGGAGGTTTCACTCGGCTTGTTCCCTGAGGAACCGGGTCAGCGCGGCCACGTTGCGGGCGAACGTCTGGCTGTCGACGACCCCGGACGCCGGCTCGACCTTGTGCGACGTGAGCCTGCCCCGATCGACCCAGGCCCCACGATCGTCGAGACTCTCGATCGCCAATTGGGCGCGCCGGGCCGACTCCTTCGATCGAGACCGCGCCGCCGGAGCGGGCTGAGCCTCGATCAACCGACGATACGAGGCTTCGATCGCGTCCAGCCGCTGGTTGACGAGAAACCCGTAGTGCGTGGCCATCCCCTCGGGGGTGAAGATCATCTTGTGGGGGCCGACGGGCATCCTGGCGAAGTAGATCGGCCGGTCGGTGCGCAGCTCGGCGAACCGGGCGAGTCGACCGTCGGGCAACGTGACGCGCCGGAGGTAGGCCAGGGCCTCGGGGATCGGGGCGAGGTACTGAAGGTTGCCCGTCACCCTGGCGAGCTTGATCAGGGTCTCCATCACCCCTTGCGACTCTCCGCCGGTGACCGCTGGGGGCTCGAACGCCCGGCTCCAGACCGGTTGCATGCTCTTGTCGTACTGCTGGGCCCAGGCGGGTTGCGGGGCGGGCATCTGGGCCAGCAGCAGGAACCCCCCCGCGCGTTCGGCCGCTTCAAGGTCGCGGGGATTTTTGTAAACCTCGTGGGCGAGCAGGAGCGTGTCGACCACGTCGGCCATGAGGTCGTCGTTCAGGACGTAACAGCCAGTGAAGTCCTTCGGCCAGGTTCGCGGCCAGTCCTCGGGGTACGAGGCTCGCATCGGAGGATAGTCGACGGCCCCTGGGGGCGTTCTGGGGAACCGGTCGAAGCTGACGGACCATCCGCCGTTGGGATACTGCGCCCCTCGGATCGCCTCGACGGCCAGCCCCGCGGCGGCGTGAATGGGTTCGTCCTGAAATCCAAGGGCCCTGTCGAGCCGGATCAGGAATCGCGTGGCGGCCTGGGTGGTGTCGTCGTCGAGCGTGGAGAGGTTCCCCTTGACCTTCCTGCGCTTCCAGAAATCCCAACCTGGGGGCTCGTCGCGAGGCGCCTTGCTCGTGGGATCGGGCCTGGGCTGGCCGTCGAGGTCCAACCGGTATGCGAACTCTTCCCGGTCCTTGGGGTCGAACTCGATCCGATACGTCCAGCCTCCGGAATGGAGCTGGCCCAGGACGAGGGCGCGTCCGGCGTCCCTGGCGGCGTCGCGGTGAAGGGCGTCGCCGGTCGCGTCATAGGCGTCGAGGAACGCCTCGCCGACCGCGGGCGTGCCGGGCGGCTGGACCCAGATGGTCTTCGGGCCGGCGATTCCCTCCCCTTCGCGGAGCGTCAGGTCGCCACTGACCCGATAGACGTAGCCCCCGTTCACGGCCACGCGCTGATGAAAGAACGTGACCGCCTTGCGAAGGGCCTCCACCGCCTGGTCGCGGGTCGGTCCTTGCGCCCACAGGGTCCTGGGAGCCGAAACGACGACGATCAGCAGGGCGAGACAGAGTCGGGCGCGCGTCAGAGTCATGGGAGCGTCTCCGTGGCCTCCGAGAGAAGTCGTGTCGGTCGGTTCGCGCGAGTCGTGTGGTCGCGCGGGGAGCCGCTCATCATACGACAGGTCGTGGTTCGCGCGGTCAACACGGATGGTCGATCTCTGGAACGATTCGAACGCGGGTTCTGGGGAACGGAGCTAGACTTGACTTGAGAGGGAATTCCGACCAGGGACGTGGTCCACGTTGGCGCGGATGCCCGGGGCCTTTCCAGTTCCATTGATTTCCAGAGTCCGACCCGCGCCGCGGCGGGGTGGAGGACCAATCCATGAGTTTCTTCAATCGCATCAAATCGTTCTGCGGCGTGTCCAACGTCGACTCCGAAGGAAACCCGACCGGGATCGATCGCCGCCACGCCATCCGTTACCCGACCGTTCCTCCCATGCCCGCTCGGCTGGGTTGGTGGGAGGACGGGGTCGAGCGCGAG
>JBFWRA010000845.1:0-3197 GCA_050249155.1 Isosphaeraceae bacterium
GCTCGGGGCCAACGACACGGCGCAATTGCTTCGCGTGTCGAGCTACCTTTGCCCGTCGGACTTCTCCCCGCCGCGAGTTCCGGTGCGCGACGAGAGCAACACCACCACGATTTACACCGTCGGCACGAGTAATTACCTCGGCGTTTATGGTCTTGGCGAGGTGGGTGAGGCCCCGGGACGGGGCGACGGCCTGTTTTTCCGGAACAGCCGGGTCAATTTCGCGGATATCCGCGACGGCCTGAGTCAGACGTTCGCCGTGGGTGAACGCAGCCACAACCTGAGCTACGTGACGTGGACGGGCCGGGCGGTTGGTGGCTGGCTGTTCAAGACGTCTTCCTTCGAGGGGGGTACCGACACGTTCGAGGTCGATCCCGAGGAGTCGTTCAACATGGTCATCGGTCCGCTTGGCGAGGAGGACGGTCCGCGTACGCCAAACAACCCCAGGGCTCACGTCGAGGATTACTGGTCCCGGCATCCCGGCGGCGTGAACTTCCTGTTCGCCGACGGCTCGGTCAAGTTCATCAAGAACACGATCAACGAGGCGGTGTACCACGCGCTGGGAACCCGGAACTTCGGCGAGGTGATCTCCTCGGACGCGTACTGACCACGGGATCGCGCGAGTTCAGGGGGCCGGTTGGGCCGGCGGCTCGGGCTTCGCGTCGGGCGTGGGCTCGGCGGGGGGTTGCGAGGTGTCGGCCGGCTGGCCACGCCTGAGCGAACGCACCTGAGTCAAGGGGGGTGTCGGCGGGGGCAGAAGCCCTGGCTGGCCGGGGTTCATCGCGTCGATCGCCAGCGCGGCCCGGTAGTCGGCGACGGCCCGAATGTACTCGGCGGTGGCCTCGATCTCATAAAGTTCCGCGTCGAAGGTGGCCTGCTCCCGCAAGGCCAGGGCGAGGACCGTGCTGTTGCCAAGTTCGAACTTCCTGCGCTCGGCGGCTTCCAGCGCGCGGTTCACGTCGGCGCTTTGCCGGTAGAATTCCATTTGCTGGGCGGCGGCGCGGACGGCCTGAAAGTCGTCGCGGACCTCGGCGACGATCTTGTCCTGGGCGAATCGCTCCTGAAACCGAATCTGGCGGAGGTTGGCGTCGGCGACGGCGATTTGCCCCTTGGCGACCCGTCGCTGGAGGGGCACGTCGAGCAACAGCGAGGTTTCCAGGATGAACGGGCCGTTGGCGGAGAAGTTCTCGCTCCCCGCCTCGCCGCCGGCGTTCTGTTCACTGTACAGGTAGAAGTTCAGGGAGGGGAGGTGCTGGTTGACGGCGTACTGGCGCTGGATTTCAGCCTTCTGGCCCTGAAAGCGGATCGACCAGATCTCGGGGCGGAGTCTCAGGGCGACCTCGGTGTCCTCGGCGAGGTGCTCCTCTCGGGGGGCTGGGGGAAGCGCCAGGTCGTCGGGGAGGAGTTCCTGACCAGGAATGTAAGGGAAGGCCCGCGCGTCTCGCAGGAACAGGGACAGGTCGATTCCCGATTTCTCAAGCCTCCGCCGGGCGTAGACGAGCTGGCCCTGCCTGGAGAAGACGACGCGCTGGCTGTCGGCCCGGTCGATGGGGGCCAGGCCCCCGAGCTGCACTTGCCTGGCCAGTCCCCTGTCGCGCTCGATGGCCACTCGGGTGAGCTGCTCGGCCAGACGCATGGCCCGGCCGGCGGCCCACCAGGTGACGTAGGCTCGGCTGACGAGCCGGACCAGCTCGATCCGCTGTTTCATGACCAGGGGTTGCACCTTGTTCAGTTCAATCTGGGATTGCCAGAGCTTGGCCCGGCGGGCGTCGATCCGACCGTTCTTGAGCAACGGGGTTTCCAACCCGGCGACGTAGGCCCCTCCCGTCCTGGTCTCCAGATACCGATAGTAACTCGGCCAGTTTCCGACGCCGAGCCGGTAGCCTGCGAAAAACTTGGTGCCCCAGAGGGTCGTCGGCTGCTCGAAGAAGACGTCGTAGAGGTATCGCTGGTAGTAGCCCAGCGTCCAGTTGCGGGCGTCGCTATTGAGGTTCAGGTCGAACCCGCCCATGGCGGCGAGGAGTTCGCCCCGTGCGACGTCGAAGGCCAGGAGCGATTCCAGGTACGGCGGATAGGAACGGAACGCCGAGACCAGGGCGTCGTCCAGCGTCAGGGCCTGGCCGCGGCCGGGACCCGCGGGTTCGCGGAGGTCCGGCGACTCGACGCGGCCAGGGTCGAGGGGTCGGCCGCCCCCGACTCCGCCCCCGTCGGGCCTGGGTGAAAGCACGTCGGCCGCGAAGGGGGAGGAAAAGAATCGGCTGTCGGTGGATCTTGGGAGCGGGGGAACCGACGGGATGAATTGACCGGGGTCGACCCCTGTCGAGAAGCTCCGCATCGGGAAAGGGCTGGAGGAGCCCGGGGGATAGATCAGGTCGGGGGCTTCGCCGGAGGCCCGGGGAGGACCGGAGACGCGCCCGGGAAGGGTCGAGGGGGCCTGGGTGTCGCCGAAGGGGAGTTCCCCCATCGCTCTGGGTGGCCCCTGGAATTGCCCGGGGAGGGTCGAGAAGGGCAGCTCCCCACGAAGCGGGGCGGGAGGTGATAGATCCTGAAAGGGCTCCCCCCGCGCTGATAAACTCAAGTTCAGGGTGACCGCCAGGATAAGTCCCGCCTTGGATTTCATTTCGGCCTCTTTGGCTTACCTTTCTTGTCGCCGGAATCGTCCTTGTCATCCGGGCTGGCCAGGCTCTGTGGGAAGCCATTCATGCGACGCCACAGTTCGTAGCCCAATCGAACCTGATCGAGGAGCACCCAGGCCTTGACTCGCACGCCCTGGCGGAGATACGGGGCCTCGGGCCAGCCGTCCTCGTCGATTTTTGGATCGTTGCCCTGGCCTTGGTAGGCGGGGTCGGGGACGACCAGGATCCGGAATTTCCCCTTGCCGTCGTCGGTGGAGTCGACCAGGGCGACTCTGCCCCCGAAACTTCCCACCGCCACCGACGGCCAGCCGCCAAATTGAACGGCCGGCCAGCCCTCGAACTGAAGCCGGACGATCCGACCCTTGGAGATCAATGGGGCGTCGTTGCCGTCGACCCAGACCTCCGCGGCCCTGGTGCTGGATTCCGGAACCAGCACCACCAGCGGGTCGCCGGCCTTGACGTACTCTGCATCCTGACCGCCGACGATTCGCAGGAAGGAGCCGTTCCTTGGAGCGACGACCTTCTGATTGCCTTGCCTGGCCAGCTAGACCTCGATTTCGGAGA
>JBFWRA010000846.1:0-3193 GCA_050249155.1 Isosphaeraceae bacterium
GCCGTCTTTCGCGAGGGGTCTTTCGACGGGCCGTAGGGAGGCAATGGGCGTGGACGGCTCGGTTCGACCTTGAGGACCGACCCGTCGGACAGGGAGAGGAGGTCGTACGGCGGCGAGAGACGGAGACTTCGCTCCGTTCCCTCGGGCGAGGCGGGTTGCTGGCCACGACTTCCCAACGAGAGGAGCGGCCACGAGGCCACGACCAGGGTGATCGCGACGCGGCACCGAAGTCTACGAAGGCGCGTCATGGTCGGCTCACGGTGAGGTGACGGGTTCGGAAGGCCGTGGCGACCACGGTCGGAGCGTCCCAGGGCCGTCGGGGATCGCCAGGGTCTGGCCGACGGCGATCGGTCCACCGGACGGAGTGACACCGAGCGGGAGCGATTCGATCGCCGAGCCGTCGCGGGTGTCGCGCCGGGTCAGGAGGCCGTCGCGGGTGACCGTGACGACCTCGTCGGGCCTCACGACCGGGGGACCGGCGAGCGGCGCTCCGTCGCCAGTGGTCGCCGACCAGAGCCGACGTCCGTCCGGCCCCAGGGTGAGCAAGCCCCCCGATTGGTCGGCGACGACGACGAGTCCGCCGGTTTCCCTCGGCTCGAAGGCGGGCGAGGAGGGCAACGACCAGGCGCCCACGGGACTGAGGTCGCGCCCGGCCAGCGCTCGGACCTCGTTCTCCTCGGTCACCACGACCACCGCGTCGCGCGTCGTGACGGGACCGGCGACCAGCCCCTTTCCGATGGCCAGCTCGGCGGTCGTGGCGAGCCTGGGGCGCGGGTCCTGAAGGCGGACCAGGCGCCGCGCAAAGCCCGAGTCGTCGGCGAGGATCACCGCGTCCTGACCCAGCCGCGCGGCTCCTCGCCAGCGGGTCGGCCGGTCGCGATCAAACGGCGGGACGAAGGGCTCGGCGCGGGGCTCGCCGGTCGTCGGGTCGACCAGGTACGCCCGGCCGTCGGCACCTGGCAAGAAGATCTCCGCGCCCCAGGCCAGGAGGTTCCCACCGACCGCCGAGGGCAATCGGACCTCCCTAAACTCCGAGTCCGCGCTGAGCCTGACGAGCAACTGGGACGCGCCCAGCGCCGGTGGCACCGCGGACCAACCGGTTCCCTCGATCAGTTCCGACGCGACGGCGGGCAGCCTGGCGGTTCCCGGCCTGGGGCGTTTCGCGACCACGAACCCCCCTTCCCCGAGGCTTCGCTCGGTGAGAACGAGCGCGTCCCCACCGGGTGTGATCGTCGACAATCGTTCTCCGTCCTCGGTCAGTCTCGATGGCCACGCCATGCCGAGAAAAGTCCGCCAGCGGACCGACCCCGATCGGGAATCCGCCCCCGAGAGAACCACGCCAGGCCCTTCCTGGTTCCGCTGGGTGAAGACGAGAAGGGCCCCGGCCTGTTGCGGAGGCGACGTGGCGGGTCCGGCTTCGCCCAGGCTCCAGAGTGTGGCGATCCGCCCGCGCTCGACGTCCAGCTCGTACGCCGAGGGACGCGACGCGCCGACCCAGATCTCTCGCTCCGAACGCGCCGCGAGATACACCGGTCCCGTGGGCCTGGAATCTGGGTTCAGCCTGGCGATCGATCGAAGCGGCGTCTTTTGGCCGTAGGCCCCCAGGGCGTGAGCCGAGAGCCCGCCTCGGTCGCCACTGAACCAGAGCACCGATCCGGAGGCGACCGGGGGGCTCCAGCACCAACCCTCGACCGGGACTTCCTGAACCTCGACCGGATGGGTTCCGTCCTCGTCCAGCAGGAAGACCCGGAGTACGCCCTCGTCGAGCCTCGCGTTCTCCGCGAGGATCAGGTAGCGACCGACCCGGGTCGGCGGGGCGACGATCGACCCCGCCGCGTGCCCGAGGTAGATCACATCGAGGCAGGCCATCGGGTCACGCGCGACGAGGAAGAGGCAATCGGCCCGGGCCGCTAGATAAAGGATCTTCCCCGACTCGTCGCTGACGGGGGTCGCGGCCAGGGGGAGCCCGAGGTCGAGAGCGCCCTGCAAGGCACCCGATTCCAGGTCGATCGCCAGCAGCTTCCCGGACGGCGTCGGTTGGAGGAGCTGGTTGCCGAGCACCAGAGGCGGGGTGATGACCGACTCTCCGATTTCCTGTCGCCAGATCAGCGCGCCGGTCCGCCCGTCAAGCCGGACGAGTTCGGCGTGCCTGGCGTCGAAGCCGACGACCGAGGTGCCGCCGGGGATCGCCTGGGGAGGAAACGGCGAGGCCAGGCCGGTCGGCATTTGCCATCGCGGCGCGCCCGTCGCGCCGTCGAGTCCGATCGCGTAGCCGTCGGACAGGGCGAAGACCATCGGTCCATCGGGAGGGCTGGAGGAGAAATCCCCCCCCTCGTCGGAACGGAGGACGAATCGCGTGGCGGGACCGAGCGGATCGATTCTCGGCTCGGTCTCGGCCGGTCGCTGGGAAGGGTCGAACGTCACCGCCTTGCGGATCAGGTCGTTGGCCGCGCCCATCTTTGAGATCAGCTCGCGGTCATGGGCGAGATCGGCGTACAAGGCGACCAGGGCGTCACGGGCCCCGTAGACCCTGGCGGCGGACCCCTCGTCCAGGGCGGCGTCCATGGCGGCCATCGCCCGAAGCCGAGTCTCGCTCTTGAGCACGGCCGCCCGCGCCGCGGAGAGCTTGGCGGGGAACCTCGAACGTCCCAGGATCTGCTCGGCCGCGTCCCCGGCCACCCTCCCATGGAGAGCGAGGGCCGACTCCGCCTCCTCGAGGATCCGACGGTCGGCCGTCACCCCCGCGCGGTCGGCGAGCGCTTCCCCGGTCTTGATCACCTCCTGGTCGAGTTCGGAACGGGCGTCGACGAACTCGTTCGTTTCGGAGAGCGCCTCGAACATCTCCCGGGCGGCCTCCAGCGCCAGGGACCATGACGGCCCCGTGCTCTCGGTGTACTGTCGGACGTTGGCCATCGCCCTGTGGACCCTGGCCTGGGGGGCCCGGCGGTCCTTGGGGTTCACTCGTAAGAATTCGTCGAAGCGATTCAGGGATTCCTGGTGATTTCCGTCGGTCAGGTCCGCGACCGCCTGGTTGTACAATCGCGAGGCGGCGGTCCGCTGGATGATCGCGTAAAGCCCCGAGCCCAGCAGCACCAGCGTGATCAGCGTGCCGATCAGGCCGATGACCAGCGGCGAGGAGAGCACCTCTTCCTGGCCGGGCCGGGTCGCCCTCGCGGAGAAGAGGTAAAAGAAT
>JBFWRA010000847.1:0-3192 GCA_050249155.1 Isosphaeraceae bacterium
TCTTCCGATCTGTTCCGGTCGGCCTACCTGGGCGGCGTGGTGACGGCGAGCAACTGGTTCTTCGACGTCGATGGCGACGGTTTGTTCACGATGGCGGACCTTCAGGCGTTGAACGACCGGTTCCGGAAGCGTCGGTTGACGTGAGGATATCCCAATAGATCGGGGCCTCAGTCCCGGTTGGAACGGAGGGTTCCGACGACCTCGCCAACGGACGCCACACCCAGTTCGTTGAGTGTCCGCGTGAGGTCGTCGAGCAGGCGCTCGGCCGCGGTCGGGTCGTAGAAGGTGGCGGTGCCCACCTGAATGGCGGTCGCCCCCGCGACGAGGAACTCCATCGCGTCGTCGACGTCGGCGATTCCGCCGATGCCGATGATCGGCAGGTCGGGCAGCGCCCGGGCGACTTCCCAGACCATCCGCAGCGCCAGCGGTTTGATCGCCGGCCCGCTCAGTCCGCCGACGTCGTTGGCCAGGATCGGTCGTCGGCTCCGCCAGTTCACCGCCATGCCCCGGAACGTGTTGACCAGGCTGACGGCGTCGGCACCTCCTTCCGCGGCGGCGCTGGCGACGGCCACCACGTCGGTGACGTTGGGCGTCAGCTTGGCGATCACGGGCAGCGGGCAGGCCGAGCGGACCCGACGGGTCAGCCTGGCCACGGCCGCCGGGTCGATTCCCAGGTCCAGCCCGTGGCTCACGTTTGGGCAGGAGATGTTCAACTCGACCGCCGCGAGCCCCTCGTGCCGCCCGACGGTCTCGGCCATCGCGACGAACTGGTCCTCGTCCTCCCCCGCGACGTTCACGATTACCGCGGTGCCGACGGTTCGAAGGTACGGCAAATGATGATGGAGAAAGTGGTCGAGCCCGTCGTTGTCCAGCCCGATCGCGTTGAGCATCCCGGAAGCGGTTTCCACCGTGCGCGGGGTCGGATTGCCCGCGCGCGGCCGGGCGGTGACCGTCTTGGGGATGACCCCGCCGAGCCTGTCGAGCGAAATGAACCCGGCCATCTCCCGGACGTAACCGAAGGTTCCCGAGGCGACCAGCACCGGATTCTTGAGGGTCAGCCTTCCCAACCGCACCGACAGATCGACCACGGCTCACGCCTTTCTTTCGAGAATCGGGAAGCCGTCGGGAAGACCAGAGGGCGTTCAACGTCGGCCTGAGAGGGTCGCTCCGGCCGATCCCGAGCCCTCATCTTGGCGATTTCCCGCGGTCGCGTCCATCGGTCCCCGCCGTCCCGGCGCGTCGAGCGACTTGCAAGGGGAGGACGACGGCCCTTAAGATCGCGTGCGCCCGTCGGCGGCGTGGAGGGTCCACGCCGCTACGTACCGCGTGGAGCGGGCCCATCGCGTCCCCTCTTGGTCAGGAAGTTCTTCATGTTCCGACGGCCGCCCTCGGTCGCTCTCGCCGCGCTGACGCTCCTGGTGGTCGTTCCCGCCTGGGCCGCCGAGCCCTCGAGGCGTCCGAACGTGGTGTTCATCCTGGCGGACGATCTCGGTTGGGTGGACGTCGCGCCTTACGGAAGCACGTTCCATGACACGCCGAACCTGAAACGGCTCGCGGAGCGTTCCGTCCGATTCACCCAGTTTTACGCGGCCAGCCCGCTCTGCTCACCGACCCGGTCGAGCATCCTCACGGGGCTGTACCCCGCCAGGACCGGGATCACCGCGCCGGTCTGTCACTTGCCGCAAGTGCGACTGGAGAAGCGCCTGGTCCCAGGTCGGCCCAACCAGCGCGTGCGGATCGCCGATAGCCTGACACGCCTGAAGGGGGAGTACGTCACGCTCGCGGAGGTCTTCAAGGAGGCGGGCTACGCCACCGCGCATTTCGGCAAGTGGCACCTCGGGCACGGGCCGGGCTATGAGCCAAAAGACCAGGGTTTTGACCTCGACGTTCCCCACACGCCCAACGCGGCTGGGCCAGGAGGGGGCTACTTCGCTCCCTGGAGGTTCGTCCGAGATCCCCAGTTCCGAGGCGAACCGGGGGAACATATCGACGAGTGGATGGCCGGGAAGGCCGCCGCGTTCATCGATGAGCACAAGGATCAGCCGTTCTTTCTGAATTTCTGGGCGTATTCCGTCCACAGCCCCTGGAACTCGACCGCCGAGCGGATCGAGCCGTTCTTGAAAGGGGTCAAGCCCGACGCCCCCCAGCGCAATCCGCTTTACGCGGCGATGGTCAAGGCCCTGGACGTCGCGGTGGGTAAGATCCTCGACGCCCTCGACGAGGCGGGCGTCGCCGACGAGACGATCGTCGTCTTCACCTCCGACAACGGCGGCTGGGCCTACCCACCCCGAGCGACCGACCCCCCTGGCTTCGAGGCGACTCCCGCGACCAGCAACGCCCCGCTGCGCAGCGGCAAGGCATCCAACTATGAGGGGGGAACCCGGGTTCCTTGCCTGATCGCCTGGCCGGGTCGGGCGACCCCAGGCACCCGCGACGCCCTGTTCTCCAGCGTCGACTTCTTCCCGACCCTCCTGGCGATGACCGGAATCGAGCCCACGCGGCGTCCGGTCACGGACGGACTCGATCAGGTGCGGGCCATCCTTGGCCAGGGCTCGCCCCGAGAGTCGGTCTTCGTCCACTTTCCCCACGGGAGCGAGGCCCAGGAGAAGAACATCCCAGGATTCTGGCCGGCGACCTGGGTTCGTCGCGGGGACTGGAAGTTGATCCGCTTCCATGCCAAAAACGAGGACGGTTCGGATCGTTGGGAATTGTACGACCTGAAGTCGGACGTCGGCGAGTCGAGGAACCTCGCGATGGACCGGCCCGAGGTCGTCCGGGAGCTCTCGAGTCAGATCGCCGTGTTTCTCAAAGAGACCGAGGCCGTGGTGCCCTTGCCCCATCCCGCGCCGGTCGGCGGCGGCTGAGAGGCGAGGTTCCGTCCTCGCGTGGATCTTGACGGGAGACGGAGAAAGGCCCGCCTCGCGAGGGACGCGAGGTCGGGCCTTGTCGTGCGAAAGGGGGCGGCGCGGGCCGGGTTCAGGTGAGCGGGGCCGAAGCCGAGGCCGTCGGAGCGTTGCCCATCGCCACGGTCACCGGATCCCGGCTCACCGTACCCGGCTTGGCGGTCGGCAGCGCCGCCAGGGCGGACCGGGCGGCGACGGCCATGTCGCGCAGTTCCGGCGGGGCCAGGCGTTCCCAGTGCTTGCTCATCACCATGCCGATCTCGTTGAGCAGCGATTCGCCGGCGGTCAA
>JBFWRA010000848.1:0-3192 GCA_050249155.1 Isosphaeraceae bacterium
GTGTAGACCGCCCCCTTGGGAGGACCCGTGCTCCCGCTGGTCAAGAGGATCGCGGCGGTCTCCTCGGCCGTCGTGGCGGCCGCGGGAAAGGGGTCGGGACTCTCTCCGAGGGCCTGAACGTCGGCCAGGCTCAGGTGGCGAACGCCTCGCCCCGGGCGGGTCGGGCGGGCCTTTCCGCCTGGCCTGACGGTCACGGTCGTGCGCAGGGTGTGGCGCGCCCAGCCGAGAAGTCGCCACGCGAGCTGGGCGCGCGGGATGCCGATGAACGCCTCGGGAGCGGCTTCCGCCAGGCAGCGACCGAGGTTCCTCACCCCCATCCCAGGATCGATCAGGACGGGTACGGCTCCGGCCTTGAACAGGGCGAAGGTCAACGCGAAGAATTCCAGGCCCGGGGTGACCATCAGCACGGTGCGGACCCCTCGGCCGATCCCGATCTCCGAGAGCCCGCGCGCCAGGACGTCGCTCTCGCGATCGAGCCGTTGAAAGCTCCAGCGCGTGTGGGTCGGGCGGCCGGCCGCGTCGCGTCCGGAACGGCAAACGACGGCGGTGACGTCGGGTCGATCGCGGGCCACGACCGAGAGCGCCGAGGCCACGTTCACGACCCGGGATTCGGTCGAGACCCCGCTCAACCGACCGGCCTCAGCACGGGGTGTCGCGACAGGAAGTCCCGGACGATCGGGATGATCCGATCGGCCGCGTCCTCCAGGACGTAATGCCCGGCGCGCTCGAAGCGGTGGACCTCGGCGCTCGGCAGGCGCCGTTGCCATTCGTCGAGGAAATGGCGGTCGAACACGAAGTCGCGGAGCCCCCAGGCGATCAGGGTCGGCGTCTCGGCGAACCGTTCCAGTTGGTTCTGGGTGAAGGTGACGAGGTCGTACGACCTGTCACCCGGGCGCAAGGGAATATCCTGAACGAATCGATGGACGGCGATCCGATTGGCCCAGGAGTCATAGGGGGCGAGATAGGCGTTCTTGACCTCGGCCGACATCCTGGTCTGTTTGCAACCGATGAACGCGGTCCCCCGGCAAAAGGCGTTGAGCCCCCGTACGATCCAGGCCCCCAGCGGGGAATTTCGACAGACCCAAAGGGGCCAGGGGAACGGCTTGGACCTCGGCAGGTGAAACGCCGCGGTGTTCAGCGCGACCAGCCTGGCGATCCGCTCTGGATGCCTGGCGGCGAAGGCGAACCCCACGCCCCCTCCCCAGTCGTGGGTGACCAGCGTCAACCCGGAGTCGAGCCCCAGGTGGTCGAGCAGGGTTTCGAGGTCGCGCACACGAGACTCCAGCGCGTACTCGTACCGGTCGTCGCCGGGCTTCTCGGAGAGCCCACAGCCGACGTGGTCGGGGACGATCGCGCGATAGCCCGAGGGGGCCAAAGCCTCGACCAGCTTGCGATAATAGTACGACCAGGAGGGATTGCCGTGGAGCATGACCACCGGCTCTCCCTCCCCCTCGTCGAGGTAGTGATACCGCACCCCGCTGGGCAGGACGAGGTCTCGCCCCGGGTGGCGCTTGACGAACTCCGCGTAACCGTCGGACATGCCCGGCCTGGCCTCCCTGATCGTATTCACCATTCGATTCCGAGCATGAGACAGTTCAGCCCGCTACCGATCCCGAGGAACGCCACCCGGTCGCCGGGTCGAAGAAAGTCGCGGTCTTCCGCCAGGGCGGCCGTGATCGGCAAGGAGACGGTGCCGACGTTGCCGAGGTAGGGATACGTGAAGAACTCTTTTTCCTCGGAGATCCCCAGGGACTTGAGGATCGTCTCACGGTGCCCCGAGCCGACCTGGTGGCAAATCACCTTGTCGATCTGGTCGCGGACCCAGCCGATCCGCCGCAGGAAGGCCGACCAGGTGCGGGTGCCCAGCTCGACGCCGTGCTTGAGGACGGCGGCCGAATCGGTCCGGGCGAACTGCGCGAAATGCGAGAGCGAGCCGATGGCCTCGATCCCCCAGCGGCAAAGCTCGTGGAACTGCGGGGCGGTTTGCGTGACCCCGCCGAGCAGCCTTCGACGTTTCTCAGGGGAGAAGGAGCCGTCCGTCAGCAGCACGGCGACCGCGCCCGAGCCGCCGGTCAGCGTCGCCAACGAGTGTTTGTAATTATCCATCGTCGGGGCCTGAAGCATGCTCGCGATGGCGATCTCGTTGATCTCGCGCGCGGTCTCGCAGGAGACCACCAGCCCCGCCCGGATCTGACCCAGCTCGATCCGATTGGCGACGTCGACCATGCCGTTGAGCACGCCGAGACAGGCGTTGCTCAGGTCGAACACGGCCGCGCCGGGGTTGACGCCCACGGAGGCGGCCACCTTGCAGGCGGTGGCCGGCTCGAACAACTCGCGACAGACCCCGGTGTAGATCAGGGCCTCGACGTCGCCTGGCCGGACGTTCGAGCAGGCCAGGGCGTGCCTGGCCGCGGCGGCGGCCCCGTCGGAAAGTGGGTAGCCGGGGTCCCACCATCGACGCTCGGCGATGCCGGTGATCGCCTCCAGTTGCCCTTCCTGAAGGTGAAGGGTGTCGTACGTCGACTTGAGGCGGGCCTCCAGCTCGCGCGAGGTCACCACCACCGGAGGAAGCTCGTAGCCCAACGCGTCGATATAAACTCGCGTATAGCGCATTCGGCCTTTCGCGGTCACGCCAGGGGACGCCAACGCAGGGCGAACCCGTTCATTTGATAGATCACACGTCCGTCGACCGCGAGGAACCCGTCGGCGACCACCGTCCTGGTCGAGTCGTCCCGCTCGGTCACCACCGCCGAGACCGTCACCTGGCCGTCCGAGGGCACCACCTGGCCCCGGTAGACCCAGCGGTGTGGTCGACCCAGCGCGATCGGCTCGAACCGCCCGGCCTCGCCTCTTCCCCAACGTTCGACCGCGACCACTTTAAGGAGTTGCAGGAACGATTCCAACCCCAGCGACCCAGGGCAGACCGGGTCGCCCAGAAAGTGGGCCTGGAAAAACCAGGCCGACGGGTCCACCGTCAGGATTCCGCCAAGCCGACCCAGTCCCGCCGGACCCCCGTCGGCCACGAACTCGACGACCCGGTCGATCATCCGCAGCCGGTCGTCGGGGAAGGGAGCCTCCCGCGGGTAGTCGAACGACCGGGCACGCGCTCGCTCCGAGGGCGTGGGCTCGGCGGGCGAGGCGTCACGAATGCCGACCTGCTCGGCCAGGGCCTCGGGTCGGAAGAAGCCGAAG
>JBFWRA010000849.1:0-3192 GCA_050249155.1 Isosphaeraceae bacterium
TCAACAGGCTGATCAGCGAGGCCAGCAGGTTCGTCGACACCGCCAGCCGCGAGCCCTTGGGGATGTCGTTGACCTTGCTGACGACCTCCAGCCCGTGACCTTGCCGGACGACCAGGGCCAGGACGTCCGCCAGCGCGACGTCGGTCCCCTCCAGCGACGGCGGAATCAATCCCGACGCGATCACCCCCGCCTTGACCAGCCCAAGGTAGTCATTTCCAAAATTGAACAATTCTTCGAGCGTCGCGACGTCCTTGCAGGCGTTCAGGTCGATGCTGGTGAGGCGAAGGATCGGCTCGGGGATGACCCGGACGCGCGCCTCGATCGGTGGGCGGGGGGCGTGGTCCCTGCCGTGAACGCCCAGGTCGACCGAGATGTTGAGGACACGGGCCCCCTCGGGATAGTCCATGCCGAGAAAGAAGATGTCCGACCAGGCGCTGTGGGAGAGGTCCAGGCGCACGGGAGTGCGTTCCACGAGAATCGGGAACAGCCCGTCGGTCTCTCGTTCGAGAAGCCTGGGATGGAGTCGGATCGGATGCTCGACGGCCCCCCCGACGCGAAACATCCAGCGGTTGCCCGCGCAACTTCGAACCGACCGGCGAACCTGATCGGCGAGGGTTTGAAAGGTCACCTGCTCGTAGGCCTGGGCCAGAGCGCTGGCGAGCGCTCCGTTGGGCCCCTGGACTCTCATCTCTCCTCGAAACGCGGTGATCGCCTGCTCGAACCGCCTGGCCATCAGATCCTTGAATCCCTCGAAGGGGATGAGGCCGGTCTCACGGATCTCGGGAGAGTCCTGGATCGCGAATCGGTAGATCGCGTGCAGGAACATGGACGCCCGCACGCGCTCATAAAGGTTCTCCGACGACTGGCGAAACCGTTCCAGGTCGTCACAGGCCAGGAGGATCTCCAGAGCCGGCGCGCCGCCGATGAGGTCGCGGATGGGCCGGTCGCGACGCGGCGGGTCCGGACTGGTGATCGTTTCGATGAGCGAACTGCCCAGAGCGCTAGTCGTCATGGTGGCGGGTCGGTTCGGTTCGCGAGGCGGGTTCAGTGATGGGTCTGGGTAAGCTTCACGATCGATTCGAGGAGCCCCGCGAGGAGCTGCTCGCGATCGACCCCCGCGAGGCCCAGGGCGATCTGGGCCTCCACCGTTCCGAATTTCAGTCCGAGATTGTAGCGGGAGCCCCGAGTCTCCAGGGCCAGGTATTTCTCCCGTCGCGCCAGGTCGTTCAGCGCGGAGGTCAGGGCGATCTGGCCGTTCTCCCGCTCGTCGCGCCGAACCTTCTCTTGCAGGACGTCCATCACGGACGAGGTCAGAAAGTGCATCCCAAAGAAGCAAAGATAATGACCCGCCCGCAAGCCGGGCACCTGAAGCCGGAGTTCGGCCAGCGTCGGGTTGGGCTTCTCGATGATCTCCTCGATGACGTACACGTCCGAGCGATCGGGGAGGCGCTTGCCGCTGAGGGTGCCGTACTGCCGGATCATGTGTTCGCGGGTCGCCTGCACCGCCGAGACGGCGCACTGTTCGGCGTCGGCCAGGTCGATCAATTGGCGGGCGCAGCGCCTGGTTTCGGAGGAGACGTAGAGATGGTCACCCAGCAGGAGGAGAAACGGCTCGGACCCGACGAAGTCCCGGGCGCACCAGACCGCGTGGCCGTAACCGTCCGGCTCCGCCTGGACGGCGTAGGTGAGACGGGACTCCAGGTCGTCGAGTCTTCTGGCCTGCTCCTCCGCCCATTCGACCCCTTGAAAGGCCGACCGAAGGTTCTTGGAATAGGAGCCAAAGTGCCGGCGATAAAACTCCTCGTCCCCGGGCGCGATCACCACGCAGATTTCCTCGATGCCGCTTTCGAACGCCTCCTCGGCGATGATCTGAAGGACGGGCTTGGTCAGACCATCCCGATCGACCAGCGGAAGCATGGCCTTCTGCACCGTGTCGGACGCGGGAAACTGCCTGGCCCCGCGCCCCGCCGCCGTGATGACCGCCCTGGTGATCTGCACCGGCGTTCGCCCCCCTCATCGTGAACCGGACCACCCCAACCGTCACCATCCCAAGAAGGCCGCCTCCCCGCCGTGACAAAGCTAACCGTCGGAGAGGGGAGCCGACAACCCCTGTCCCTTGACAAGCCCCCATCTCACGGTAAGAATAGGTCTCGCTCATGATTCGTCACGGGGATGTAGCTCAATTGGTTAGAGCACCGGCCTGTCACGCCGGAGGTTGCGGGTTCGAGCCCCGTCATCCTCGCTAGAAAACCCATCGTCGCGTTGATTCAATACCGGGATCCAAGAAACCGCGACCCACTCACGTCACGCCTCCCATTTCGATCGTTCCCCGGCCGCGCGAGTGGCACGAGCCTCGCGATCGTGACCGCCGCCCACCCAACTTCTGGGAGGTGTCCACGTCACGCTCCCGGCCCTCCTCAGAACGCCAGGTGGGTCACTCCCCATCGTCACGGCAAAGGTGGCGATCGGATTGCTCGTCGCCCAGATCGCCATGTTTGGCATCGTGTGAAGGAGTGGTGAAGGGGCTTTCGCCGACCTTTTCCAACTTCTCCTCCCCGCGCAAATCCCCAACGGGGCGTACTTCGCCAGCACTCACGTTCCGAGGGCACCCAGGCGGGCGTTGATCGTCGTGGTGCCGCGAGTGGGGACCACAATCGGGACGATCGCGCCGGTCGGCCCCGAGCGAATCGGCGTTTTCTTGACGACGAGCCTCGCGGACGCTCCGAGTGATCTTGAAGGCCAGGCACGAATGTCTTTGGTTGATCGATTCAGAACTCGGCGGCCGCGAGCGAGGTCGCGGCGGGAGTTTCCAGGGGTCGCGGCCGTTGTTTCCGACGTCACGCGGCGTCGACGTCGGACGGGGAGGTGTCAGGGAACACGATGTACGTACCCAAGAAGTTGTTTTTCACCAAGGGCGTCGGCACCCATCGCGAGAAGCTCACGAGCTTCGAGATGGCCCTCCGAGACGCGAGTATCGCCTGCTACAACCTCGTGAGGGTCTCCAGCATCTTCCCGCCGCACTGCGAGGAAGTCTCGATCCAGGATGGCTTGAAGGAACTTCAGCCCGGCCAGATCGTCCACTGCGTCATGAGCGAGAGCGCCACCGCCGAGCCCAACCGCCTGATCGCCGCCAGCGTCGGCGTCGCCATCCCGCGCGACCGCTCCCGCTTCGGCTACCTCTCCGAGCACCAC
>JBFWRA010000850.1:0-3189 GCA_050249155.1 Isosphaeraceae bacterium
AGCCCGCCCCTTCCCCGGGCACGGTCCCGTCCCGATGCTGGTCGAAGGGGCGGCAGGACGCGCCCAGGTCGCCTTCCCAGCTGGAGGCCAGGCCCATCAGGCGCATCCGCACGTAGCTGAGCGGGTGGATCTTGGAATCCGCGCCTCCGGTGATCATGATATCGGCCCGGCCGCGCTCGATGATCCGGTAGGCTTCTCCGATGGCGAGGCAGGAGGCCGCGTCGGCCTCGGTGATGGAGTTGCTCGGCCCCTGGCAATCGACCAGGATCGAGATGTGGCAGGCGAGCATGTTGGGGAGATACTTCAACAGCCAGATCGGCGGGATCATCGGGATGCCTTCGCGCCCGTAGTCGCCGAAGTCGAAGCGTCCCTGGCCGAAGGCGATCGCGTGGTTGATGGCGGGGGCGAGTTCGTCCAGCTCGGTCGAGATCAGGCCCGCGCCGAGGTCCAGGCCGATTCGAGTGGGGTCGACGCCGGCGTCGACCAGACCGGCGTCCGAGACCGCCGCGAGGGCCGCCGCGACCGCGAGTTGAATGTCGCGCGCCATGTACTTCAGGCTCTTGGTCAGGGCCTTGCGGTACTTGGGGGCCGCGAAGCGCTTGGCGTCGAAGTCCTTGACCTCGCCGGCGGCCTCGGTCTTGACGCCGGAAACGGGGAATAACCGGATCCGATCGACCCCGCCGCGTCCTTCGGCGAGGGACGACCAGTACGAGGACGGGTCGTTGCCGATCGGGCAAACGACACCCAGTCCGGTGATCACCACACGGCGTTGGGAGCGGGACATGGGAAGGAAATCGAACTCCAACGCGGGAGAAGGGCTCTGGGATCGCGGTCCCCGCCATCGCGATGGAGCCGCGAGCCGTCTCGGACTCACTTCGAGCCCGAGCTAACCGAGGACGCAAGCACGCTTTAGTCTGGACCGGTCGAACTCGGGGCCTGACCGTTGGCATCCCCCGAGGAATCGGTCAACTCCTTGGCGCGCTCCCGCGCCCTGGCGAGGTCGAGCACGCCCAGAAGTTGCTGGGTGAAGACGAAATTCTTGGGACCGAAGATCTGGTTGGCCCGGGAATTGTCCAGGTGGGCGAAGACGATCTCCACGTCGGCCAGAAGTTCCTCGCCGAGGAACGCCTTGGCGTCGACCACCGCTCCCTCGCTCCGCAGATCGGTCAGCGTCACCTCGTAAATCAACTGATCGCCAGCGCAGGCGACTCCAAAAAACTCGGCCCGAGGGATCTTCGCCAGAACGACTTTTTCCACGAACCCGCCGGCCTCGCCGACGAGAATTCCCCCGGTCTGCGCCAGTCCCTCGATGATCAGGGACGCGGGCATCACGGGGTAACCGGGGAAGTGATCGTGCAGGTGTTCCTCCGCCAGGGTCAAGTTCTTGACCGCGCGGGCGAACTGTCCCGATCGGAACTCCAGGAACTTGTCGATCCAGATCCATCTCATGGTCGAGGCACCCGTCCCGGGGCTGAACGTCGTTCGGGGCGTGGGAAGTTGGTCGGGGCCAGCGCCCGCGACGAGAGGTTCGGGCCGCGTCGTCCGAGACTAGGCCCGAGTCCCCTGTTCCCGGTCGAGTTGGTTCACGCCGAGACCTTGCTCCGCACGTAGTGGACGAGCATGTCGACGGTGTAGAGGTCGCCGATCTTCTCGATATCCGGATCGTTGGCGAACTCGCTCAGATCCGCGAACGGCATCCGGGCCTTGAGTTCCTCAATCCCTTTCGGGGTGAGTTTGCCGTTGGCGATCAGTTCGGGGTCCGAGACGACGTTCTCGGGGAAGAGCTCGCCGCGCGGGATCTTGATCGAGAAGTTGCGCTCCAACCGGAAAACGATGTCGAGGAAGTCAATCGACTCGGCACCGAGATCCCCCTGGAGGGTGGCGTCGTGAGTCACATCCTCCTCGTCGACCCCGAGGGCGTCGACGAGAGTGGCCTGAACCTTCTGGAAGATCTCGTCTTGCGTGGGCATGACATCCTCAGGATAGTCGGGATCGCCGGACGATCCCCCCATGGTCTGTGGAACACCACCGAAGCGATTGGGGCTTAATAACAGGTCGGCAAGTCGGTCAGCCAACTTCAGCGGCGACTCCGGACGTCCGAGTCGGAGAGACCGGCGGCCCCACGGGTGGGTTAAGGTGGGAGGCCAGATCCTTCTGTACGGACCTTATCTTGCTCTTTTTCCCCGATCGTTGCAACCTCAGCCGACCGGACGCCCCCAACTTCCGCCTCAACCCCCCGAGTCCAACGGCCCGAACCCGACCCGACGACGCGGTCCCCCGACGATTTCGAGCACTCTGGCAGCGGCCGACTCAGCCCTTGGCCTCGGCCCTGGACGGGGCGGTTTGCGAAGGGGTTGGCACGGGATTCAGTCGGACCATCGCCTTGGAACCGACCGAACCCTTCCGGAGCGTCGTGTACAGGTCGCGGAGGCTCGCCACGATCAGGGCGTCGGTGGTGTGAAGCGCCGGATCCCGTTCGCGAAGGTTGTAGCGGGTCAGGGTCAATCGTCCCTTCACCATCTCATGCCCGTCGATCGATCCCACGCCCATGAGCGCGGTTTCCCGCTCGCCGTGCGACATCACCTCCACACGAAGCTCGAGCTGCCTTCCTGGCTCCACGAAGCTGCCCTACTTGATGGTCTTGGCCTGCTTCAGGACGATCACGCTGTGCGCGAAGTCCTCCATGTCGCGAATCAACCAGGCCCCCGCCTGCGTCAGCGCCTCCAGCATCAACACGCCGGGCATCACGGGGAAGCCCGGGAAGTGATCCGCCAGATACTCCTCCGCCAACGTCAAGTTTTTCAAGGCGACCAGCGATCGGCCTGGATCCACTTCAAGTATGCGGTCAATCAACACGAAGCGCATGGAATTCCCCAAGCTGGTCGAAGGCCCCCTCCCGGGAACCCGGAAACCTCGACGACTCGACCCAACGCCCTGGTCCAATCGGGCCATCCTAGTATCAAGGCGCACACCCGGCAAGCAAAATGCCCGCCAAACCGAGCGCCATCCACCGCCACGATCGCCATAGTCATTGAAACTCTACACTGTGGAAATCCCCAGTCAAATTCCGTCATCGCCTCAGTCTTCCAATCTTTCCCAAATTGACTCTGGCCTTGGCGAGGAGGTTGGATGGGAATCCGTGGTTTTCCTATCCGCCGACCGCGTTCCGTTTTATACTTGAGGACGCCT
>JBFWRA010000851.1:0-3181 GCA_050249155.1 Isosphaeraceae bacterium
AGATGATCGACGCCGACACCAAGTTCTACATCAACCCGACCGGAAGGTTCGTGGTCGGCGGCCCTTGCGGGGACGCCGGCGTGACCGGGCGCAAGATCATCGTCGACACCTACGGCGGCATGGGCCGGCACGGCGGCGGCGCCTTCAGCGGCAAGGATCCCACGAAGGTCGACCGCTCCGCCGCCTACATGGCCCGCTACGTCGCCAAGAACGTCGTCGCCGCCGGCCTCGCCGAACGCTGCGAGATCCAGCTCGCCTACGCGATCGGCGTCAGCGAGCCCGTGAGCGTTCACGTCGACACCTTCGGCACCGGCCAGTTGCCCGACAAACAGATCGCCGACCTCATTCGGCAAACCTTCCCGCTGACCCCCTCCGGCATCATCAAGCATCTGGACCTCCGCCGGCCAATCTTCCAGAAGACCGCGTCCGGAGGACACTTCGGGCGAACCGAACCCGAGTTCACCTGGGAAAGGACCGACAAGGCCGCCGCCCTCAAGAAGGCCGCCGCGGTCCCCGCCAACGCCTGAGCGAATCCGCCAGACCCTCAGCCCGATCACCCCTCGCGCGGCGCGCCGTCCGACCCACCGGGCGGCGCGCCGTTGCACGTTCGGCAATTCCGTTCCCTCACTGAACTTTTTATTCAGAAAATACGCCCTAAATTCCCAATTTTCGCGATCTTCCCAATTGATCGGCGTTCGCCGACCGATTATTTTGGGTGGCATGGGCTATCGAGAGAAGTTAAAGAGGTTGTGCGCGACATATGGGCTCACCCAGCAGGAGCTGGGGGAGCGCGTTGGCATGAAGAAGAACACGATCTCGCGGATCTTGAGCGGCCAGCAGGAGCCGAAATTGCAGGAGGCTTACGAACTGGCCAAGGTTTTAAACGTCACGGTGGACTACCTGGTCAGCGAGGCGACGGAGTTGGGGCCCAGCGTCCGCCTGGTCGAAGTGACCGAGGACGAGGTGATCCTTTTGAGGACCGCTCAGATCATCGGGGTGGACGTGGCCTTGCGCAGGATCTTGAACGCCCCGCCGCAACCTCCCGACGCCGAGCCGCCGACTCCCGCTCCCTTTGAAGGCCCTCGTCGACCTTCGCGATGATCCGGGTCGACGGCCCTCTGGAAAAAGAGCGACCCTTGACGCGAACGGGCTCCCGAGTTCGTAATCGTCTTTGAACGGGTCGCGTCGAAGGTCCGGCGAAGGGCTCGGCGCTTCCTTTCGACTTCGAGACGAGGGAGCGGAGCCGGCGATGGAATCTTCCAGGCGAATCAGCCGCCGTCGCGTCTTACAAGCCGCCGCCGCGGGGCTTCTGGGAGGCGCGGGGGCCTCGTCGCTCTACGCGCTGAGGATCGAGCCCCACTGGATCAAGGTCCACCATCAGGACCTCCCAATGGTCGGCCTGCCCGCGAGACTGGTCGGCAAGATCCTGGTGCATCTCAGCGACCTCCACGTCGGCCCGGTCGTCGATTCGAACTACCTGTCCGCGGCGCTGGAGTTGGTCGAATCGCTGGGGCCGGATCTCACGGTGATCACCGGCGACTTCATGCACTGCACGGGGACCGAGCGGGTCGCGGAGGTTTCTCGGCTCTTCCAGAATTTCGATCCCGGCCCGCTGGGGTGCCTGGCGGTGCTGGGCAACCACGACTACGGCAAGGGCTGGGTGGACACCGAGGCCGCCGACCGGCTTTGCCAGACGTTGGAACGCCAGGGGGTGAACGTGCTTCGCGACGCCTCGACGGAAGTCGCGGGGCTTCAGGTGATCGGCCTGGAAGACCTGTGGGGGCCGCGATTCCATCCCGAGACGTTCCTGAGATCGGTCGACTGGGACAGGCCGACCCTGGCGCTCTGCCACAACCCCGACGCGGTGGACCTTCCGATCTGGGAAGGCTTTCGAGGATGGACGCTGTCCGGTCACACGCACGGCGGTCAGTGCAAGCCGCCGTTCCTGCCGCCGCCGATCCTGCCCGTGAAGAACAAGCGCTACACCCGAGGGGCCTTCGACCTGGCCGAAGGACGATCCCTGTACGTCAACCCCGGCCTGGGCTACCTGAAACGCGTTCGGTTCAACGTGCGACCCGAAGTGACGGCCTTCCGCCTCACCACCCCAGAGGGAACGGAGAAGCTTTCCAGGCGATTTCACTTCTCCCGCGACCCCGCGCGCCTTTCCCTGTGAGAATCGCGAGTCTCAAAGGGACGTGGATACGATGCTCCAGGGGGCGGTCTCCACGCTGGGGTTCGTGATCGCCCGCTCCGTCGTTCTCGGGACGAAATCGGGGTTCCCGAGTTGGTCGCGATACCTGGCGGTGGCCATCGCCTGTCTGGTGACCTGGACGCCGACCGTCACGAGGGAACCCCCGCTCGGGAAGCGTGGGAGAGCGCAGGAGAAATTTGATGAACGCGATCATGGTGATCCATCCGTACAAATACGGAGGGATCTGGGTCTTCGACGACCCCGACGTGGGACTGATCAAGGAACCGTTCGTCTCGGGTGCCGACACGATCATCGACAAAATGGTTGAACAGATCCCCGATGCCGATCAGGGCGTGACCCTGCTCTTCTCGGCGAATCCATTCCCGGGAGGTCGGCACGAGTTCACCTGGCGGCGCGAGGAACACGGCGGCAATTGGTACTTCAGTGAGGAGTTCAACCTTGAGGGCTGGCTCTGCCCGGCGCTATTCAAGTACTTTGAGAGCGCTCCGCCGCGGCTCTTCGCACAGGCGAAAACCCGAGTCGCGAGAGGATGAGCCTGTCATGGGAGACGCCGAATCCTTCACGGGTTCGGTCCCCGCGAACTCGATTCGATCGCCGCCACATCGATTCGTCAGGCTTCATGATCAAACACAAGACACCTGAGAATCATCATGAAAACTGTTCCCGTGTTGACGATAGCCTGGGCGATTCTGATCGGCTCCGAAGTTCCACAGGAGGAGCCAGACCCCAGGGCGCGGGTCAAAGACGTGGTCTCGGCCGTCGGCGGCGAGGCGAAGTTACTCAAAAGATTCCGCATGAAAGAACGACTCAACGTCAGCCCAGACCCCACGAAGAAGGGGAGTGAGCGAGTCTCGGTGCTGGAACCTCCGAAGGCTTGGTGGGTCGGCGTGACGGAGCGAGTTCGTGACGAGAAGGAACCCGCCGTCTTTTTGGTCTGGGCCTGGACCCTGGGAGCGCTTACCAACCCGA
>JBFWRA010000852.1:0-3180 GCA_050249155.1 Isosphaeraceae bacterium
AACTGAAGGCCAAGCAACGCCGTCTCGGCCCCCGCGCACTCGTTGTCGAAGTAACGGCCAATCCATCCGGTCGTCCACGTCTTGTCAGCCGGCGAGGCCGTCTCCCAGATCTCGGAGGACCGGAAGTGGGAGCGGTCCGGGTTGGGGTAGCCGACGTTCTGCACGATGGCCAATTCGCCCTCGTCGAACAGATCCTTCAACTCGACGAGGTCGGGGTGCAACCCAGTCTGGTCGTGAATCCGGAGTACCTTTTTCGGCTCGATGCCCAACTTCGGCCGGGCCTTCGCATAGAGATCGTCGCCGTGGGGGATGACGGTGTTCAGTCCGTCATTGCCCCCGGCGAGCTGGACGACGACGAGGACGCGGTCGTCCTTCAGGCCGGGGATCGGCGGTACCTTGCGCCTGGGGTCGCCGGTGAAGGCGAGGCCCGTCTTGTGCAGGAAGGCGGGGACCGTCGAGGTCAGGGCGGTCAATCCGGCGGCCTGGCGGAGGAACTGGCGTCTGCCCATCTGGATCAGCATGAGATTGGTCTCCTTGACGTGGATCGGAATCGGCTCGGGGTTAGGCCATCTGGTATTCGGGGGATGCCAGGATCAGTCGAGCGACGACGGCCGAGCGATCGGTGGCGGGGACGCCCTCGCAGGCCGAGATCAAGGCCGCGCGTGTGCCCGGACGAATCCGGGTCACGACCAGGCGGGCGAGCATCTCGTCCACCAGCGCGGCGGGATCGGCGGGGACTCCTTCGGGGAAGATCGCCTCGGGGCGGAAGCGGCACCTCAGTCCTCCTCTCCGACGCTCCTCGGCCCGCTCGGCCATCGCTCCCCGCACCCGGGCCATCATTTCCGGACCCCGCATCGCGTCGCGCGGCAGGGCGAGGAAGCGGCTGAAACCGAGGGGTTCCAGTCCCGTCGGCACCTTGCCCTCGATCAGCGCCTCGGGCAGATGATAGCGCACCGCCAGAGTCCCGGCACCCACCCACGCCCTGCCCCCCGGCCAGCCCTTCACGTTGGGCGGGTTGAACAACTCCTGGCCCATCGCTGCGGTCAATTGGGCCAGGGTGGGAGTCGGCTCGACCTCCAGCCCGAGTTGCCGACACGCCCCGACGAGCAGCCGGACCGGGCTCTTGATGAGCGTCCCCCGCGCGGCGTCCGCGTAGAATTCCGGTGCCGTGAAAAGAACGCGTAGTAACGCATGGATTTCACCCCCGCTCGTGGCGAAGGCGGCGGCCATCCGCTCGTGAAGCTCCCCTTGGGGATCGTGGGCCCCGAAAAACTCGATGAGCTTGGCGGCGAGGAACCGGCCGGTCGCTTGCTCGCGGAGGATCAACTCAACCACCCCGTCGAGGTCGAAAGGCCCAGTCTGGCCGAAGATCGTCTTCTGGCCGCCGTCGTGCCGCTCAGGGACGAAGGTCGGGATCAGACCGTCGCGGGCGAAATCACGCGGTGTGTCGGCCGCCGTCGCGCGAAGCCCAGCCGTCTCCTTGGGGCCGTCGAGCGTCCAGCCGGTGAGGGCACGGGCCGTCTCCTTGACGTCGCGTTCGGTGTAATTGCCGATGCCGATCGTGAACAGCTCGTACAACTCGCGAGCGTAGTTCTCGTTGGGCCTGGACTTGTCGCTGTCCTCCAGATCCAGGTAGATCATCATCGCCGGGGAAAGCGTGACCTCCCGCAACAACACCCCGAAATCACCAAGGGCGAGACGACGGAGCATCTCGTCCTGCTGGTACATCGCCTGCGAGAGGTTGACCTTGCCGATGGCCGTGGCGAAGTGGCTGTGCCAGAAAAGGCACATGACCTCGCGAAGCTGGGCCGGCGTCGTGAGCATTTGGCGGAGCGACCAGGCCCGTAGGTCATTCATCTCCGAGGCGTAACGACGTCGCGTCTCACGATGCGACTTCGCGGCCTCCTCCGGGCTGGTGACAGCGTAGCGGCGCTCCGTGTTGACCCACGGGTCCATGACCCAGGCGGGCCGGTCCGGCATCCCCGCGTCCGCCGCCTCGGACAGCAGGATCTCGACGGCCTCCTCCATCGGCAACCTGGCCAGCCTTGCGATTTCCCTGGGCGTGGGGCCGAAGGTGGCTCGGCTAAGCAAGTGGGCCGCGGCCCCGGCGTCCCACGCGGAACGGCCTGGAGTTTCATTCACTATCTTTTTCATGATGAACTCTTTTGAGAACTGGTTGGTGAGAAGGAATCGACAGCGAGCCTGGGCGGGGGGCACGATCAGTAAGCATCGGCCGAGATGACCTCTCCGCCCGCCCGAGTGGACAGCGCCCGCCAGGTCGCGAGGTCGACCGTGTCCTTGACGAAGCGGACGCTGCCGTCGCCTGTCAGGATCAGTACACCGCCGGGGTGAAACCCCCGCGCGCCGAGCCAGCCGATGCCGTGGCCATTGACGTCCGGAATCTTGCTGTTGGGCGGCTGGTAGGCGTTGAATCCGGACATCGTTTGGGTCCCAACGATCCAGGCGACGCCACGCGCGCCGCTCCAGGAGGGGTGAATGATCGACGCCAGGTTTGGATTGTTCATCGCCGGGCTGTATCCCCCGGGCGCCACGGACACAGGTCTGACGGTCGACCCGATGTTGACCATCTGACGGAGCCGCACCGTTGGCGTCGCCCCGGCCGTGTCCTGACCGAGGCCAAGGATGCACTGGGACATGAACATGGTGTTCGACGTCCCATCGACGACCTCGGCGAATCGGGTCGCCGAGTTGTCCCAGAAAACGCCGTCGGATGGATAACGCGAGTCGTAGAAAGTACCGGTTCCCGAGCCGACGTTGACGACGTAGCAGGTACCGGCCGTGGGACTTCTCTGATAGTAAGCGGGGTAGAACGGGGTCTGGCCGTCGCTGGGACTAAGGAACGCCGGGACGACCGTCTGGGAGGCGGTCGTTTGGGCGACGTTGAACGTGAAAGTGGGCGGACCCGAACTGAGCGGCAGGTCGAAGTTCATGGAGTTTAACACGTTCGCCCCCTCCATGTACGGCAGGATGCGAGCCAGGACCGAGAACCCCGAGGACGACTTGCCCCCGGAGCCGGGGAAGCTCCCGTTGGTGCTCTCGTAGTTGTGCAGGGCCAGCCCCATCTGCTTGAGGTTGTTGGTGCTCTGTACGCGTCGGGCGGCCTCGCGGGCGGCCTGGACGGCGGGCAGCAGCAACGCGATGAGCACGGCGATGATGGCG
>JBFWRA010000853.1:0-3179 GCA_050249155.1 Isosphaeraceae bacterium
TCCGCCAGACCCCGCCGGGGTGCGCCGGTGCGGGCGATCCGGAGGGAGGCGTCGCGAGGCCGGGCCTCTGGAGGATCGACACAGGTCCCCAGTCGACCGAAATCACCCGACCGCCGTCCACACGACCCGGTGCCACTCGGTTACGACCGAACATGCTTTGCATGATTGTGTGATATTCAAAGTCGGGATCCCTGTAACTCCAAGACTAGCATTATGTCGTTTGGACGCTTTCTCCTGACAAGTGGCCATCCCATCCACGCCGCAAGCCAAAAAGACCAAAGGAGTTAAGAAACGTGACGGGGTGGTGCCGTCCGGTTAGCCATGTCTTCCAAGGCGATTCGCGAGCCTGGTCCGGATCAAGGCGCTTCTCCCGCCCGATCAGGACCTGTCCGGCTCACCCTCTGAACGCTCCTCTCTCACCAGTGGTCGAACCGAGGCTGTTCTGAAACAAAAACGACCGCGGAAAACAGGAAGGGCTTCTCTTTCGTAAGCACAACTTGTTTCCAAAGGCCTCGTACATCGGTATAATAGAGATGCGTGCCAGACGACATTGGTCGGCCCCGCCTGGGCCGCCCGGCGGCCGGAGCCCGTGTCACGACGACGATCGCCTTCCCATGATCGACGTGGGAACATAGTGCGAACAAAGCCCGGTTTTAGACTTCTTGATCGGTTCCGCGCGGGCAGACCCTGTTGCTCCTCGGTAGATGCGTCGTTCGAAGCGCGATATCAGCCACGCTCCGATGGGGTCGGCCGAATCCCTCCCTAATCCGCCCGCATCGTTCCATCGCAGGACGGACCTCGCATTCTCGCGGATTCCCGGGGCTGCAACGGTTCGGTGGCATTTATCACAGTGGAAGTTATCCAAGCCACCTATCCTGCACATCATCACCGAAGGGTTTGTGTCGCCGACGGATTGCGTGGGGCCGAGCTCTTCGGTCTCCGACCCGAAACGCTCGTGTTTCGAGGTCGAGCTGATGCGATATCGAGGCATGAACCATGGTTAAGACCTCTTCCGGTCTCTTGCTGGTCGTCCTCATGCTGGCGGCTGCTGGAGTTGTACCCGCGCCAGCGCAGGGAAATGACGCGGGGTTGCGGCCCCTGGTACTCCAAGTACGCCTGGAGGACGAGGCGATCACGCCCGTGACGGCGCGGTTTCTCAGGCGCGCGATCGAGAAAGCGGAGTCGGAACGCGCGTCCTGTCTCCTCATTGTCCTCGACACCCCCGGCGGCCTGTTCGATTCCACCCGGGTGATTGTCAAAACCATCCTCCGCAGCCGCGTCCCCGTCGTGGTCTACGTGGCACCGGCCGGGGCGAGGGCCGCCTCGGCGGGGGTTTTCATCACGCTGTCGGCCCACGTCGCCGCCATGGTGCCTGGCACCCATATCGGGGCCGCGCACCCCGTGCAGCTCGGTGGGCTGCCGGTTCCCGCCGCCCCACGACCAGAAGAGGAAGGGGGAGACTCGGGGACGCAACCCTCGAAGGAACCCGGCGAAGTGAAAATCCTCAATGACGCCGAGGCCTGGGCTCGCACGATCGCCGAGCTGCGGGGCCGCGATCCCGAATGGGCGGCGCGGGCTGTGAGGGAGAGCATCTCCTCAACTGCCTCTGAGGCGGTCCAAGGCAACGTCGTGGATCTGCTGGCCGACGATACCGAGGACCTACTCCGGCAAATCCACGATTGGGAGATCGTTCTTCCGGACGGTCCCGTGCGCCTTAGAACTGAGGGTTCGGAGGTCCGGTCAATGGAGATGTGGTGGGGCGAGCGTCTGCTCGGAACCCTGGCGAACCCCAATCTGGCCTTCCTGTTATTGCTGTTCGGCGTGTACGGCATCTTGTTCGAGTTGTACACCCCGGGCTGGGGGGTCGCGGGCACCCTCGGCGTCATTTGCCTGGTGCTCGGTTTCTTCGCGCTAGCGGTCCTGCCCGTCAACTACGTGGGACTGGCGCTGATCGCCCTGGCCCTCGCTCTGTTCGTCGCCGAGGCGTTCGTGACGAGCTACGGGTTCCTGAGCATCGGTGGGGTCGCCTGCATGATTCTGGGCGGCGTGATGCTGGTCGATTCTCCAACGGGGTTCCAGCGCATCTCCCTCTGGCTACTCATCCCGGTCGCCACGGCAACCGCGGCGATCACCTTTCTCCTCGTCGGAAGCGTCGTGAGGGCACACCACAACATGCCCCGGACCGGGACCGAGGGACTGCTCTGGGGCGACGGGGTCGCGGTGGAGGCATTCATCCCTCGCGGTAACCGCTTCTCCGGCATGGTGAGGATCCACGGCGAACTCTGGAAGGCCGTGGGACCCACCGCGATCGCCGACGGTCAAGAAGTGATCATTCAGGAACGCGAGGGTCTCACCCTGAAGGTCGTGCCCGCGGCACCAAGTCGACCTCCGGTCGCCGAAACCCCGTCCGCCGAACCACAACACCCAACTTGAGGAGACACCATGTTCTCAACTTCACTCGCAGGTGTCGGGATCATTTTGGGGCTGGTCGTCCTGTACTTCCTGAGCTGCATCCGCTTCATCTACGAGTACGAACGCGGCGTGATCTTTCGACTTGGCCGGGTCCTGCCGGCTCCGAAGGGACCGGGTCTGATCCTGGTATTCTGGCCCATTGATCAGCTCTCGCGAGTCGGCCTGCGGACCCTGGTCAAGGATGTTCCCTCCCAGGATGTCATCACCCGCGACAACGTCTCGATCAAAGTCAACGCGGTGGTCTACTTCCGGGTCATCGACCCGCTTAGGGCCATCCTGGAGGTGGAAAACTACCTCTACGCGACCAGCGAGCTCTCGCAGACCACACTCCGCAGCATCCTCGGACAGGCCGAGCTGGACGAATTGCTCGCCGGTCGCGATCGAATCAACCGGAAACTCCAGGAGATCATCGACCAGCAGACCGACCCCTGGGGGATCAAAGTGTCGCTGGTCGAGGTCAAGCACGTGGACCTGCCCGACTCGATGAAGCGAGCCATGGCCCGGCAAGCCGAGAGCGAGCGCGAGCGACGGGCCAAGGTCATCCATGCGGAGGGCGAATCTCAGGCCGCCGGCAAGCTGCGTGAAGCCGCCGAGACGATCGAAGGGCATCCCATGGCCATGCAGATGCGTTTCCTTCAAACGCTCTCAGACGTGGGCGCGGAAAACAACTCGACCATCGTGTTCCCCGTGCCGATCGACCGGTTCAG
>JBFWRA010000854.1:0-3179 GCA_050249155.1 Isosphaeraceae bacterium
GGCGTCCGCCGGGCCACGGTGAAGCGAGAGGGAATGGGCTTTATGTTCAACCATGACGATCTGTCGCAGGAGATTGACCGCGAATCACGATCGACGGCGGCATAACTATTTCTGCGGTTTCACTTAGCTAGGCGATGCGGTCCTCGTCAACCACGTCGGTGGGAGTGAGGACGATCGTGATAGGGTCGGATTGCTTGTCATTGGTGATCATCGCCGTGATCTCACCGTTGGCGATAACGCCAATATCATCCTTGGGGGCGTGTTGGCCCGCGTCGTCACCACCATAGGCGCCACCGTCAGCCTGAGTGATCGGGCCGAAGGACTTCGATTCACAATAAACCACCGAGACTTTGTCCTCCGTCACATGTATCACCTGGTGCGTGATTTCCAGCAACCGGCGCCTAAGACTCAGGTTCGGCCGAAGAAACTCCGCGTTGGGAACCTCGAAGGTACGCGCATCGTAGTTCTTGACCAGGACCACGAACGAGACCGACTTCACCTGGTCACCGCGGGTCCTCACGATTTTTCCGGGTTGAAACACGGGATTTCTCCTGTCGCTAAGGGGTTTCGCGATGCGAAATCGCGCGATGAGATGATATGTGATCTAATTCGCACTAAATTCCGTCGACTTCGTCCTTGTCTCCGAGCGGAATGACAATCTCGAAGTCAACGGGATCGGTTCTTGAGCCGTTGGAGATGGTGATCGTGACTTCACCCGACGCGCCGTTCGTGTCGGAAATCGGTTCCCCAAGCCGGCACTTGAACAGGACGGCCTTGACGTTCGCCAGACCAGGAAACCCGTTGGCGTCGGTGGCCGTCGGATAGGTGTGGACCACGTCGCCCGACAGGGTCTCGACGATCGGGTAAACGTGGGTCAGGTCGCTCGGCGGCCTGACGACCCCTCCAATCAGGACCTGCCCGAGATCGGGGTTCGCGTCGTTGAGGATCGTGACGAAGGTCAGGTGGGTCGGCGTCATCGATCCACCGACGGAGGTCCGGACGACTTTCGCGGGCGTGTGACCCGATGCCACGGTCGAGTCTCCCTGACGGTTATTCCACGACCTCGTCGCTCGGGTCGAGGGTGATCACGACGGGTTCGGGAGCGACCGTCCCCGTGCTGTTCTCGTCGTTTCCGATCGAGGCCGAGATCTCGCCCGACGGGGGTCTGAGTTCCGGATCGTTGATCTTGTTTCCGACCTGCCCTTCGAAATAAACGGCGTTCAGATCGTGATAACCCAGGTTGACTCTCCTTTTCTCCGTGATCCCGGTGATCTGGTAATCCCCAGCGCCACTGGGGCGTTTCAGCACGCCAATGGGGTCATGAAGAAGCGTCCCCAGCCTGTGGACCAGGACGACGAACGAGACGCTCACCGGTTCGAGGCCCTGATTCAGGAAGACCTTCCCAGCGCCGCATTGAACCGACATGCGTGCCACTCCTCAGAAGTTTTGAATCCTGGATCGGCCGCCGAATCATTCTTAGTCGGATCGAAACCAAATATCCACCGAAATCTCGACGATCCCACCCGAAACGGTTCCTATCCAAGAGCGCCTTCTCTCCGGATCTCCGGAACGCCCCCTCCACCGTGCAACTCGTCCGAAGGATTTTTTTCAGAAGGGATCGCGAACCTTGGGCGGCCTGGCCGTGACTGCTTCGGGACGCGGCGTCTCGCTTCCCGGATGGAAGGATCGCGATGTTCGATACCTTGATGGACAACACGTTTCTTTCCGGCGGCCTGACGCTCATGGCGGTCGGGGCGGCGATGGCGATGCTGCGGAGGCTTCCCTCGGAACTCTGGGGGTTCGTCGTCCGACGGTTGACGATCTCCATCGAGATCCCCGACCGAGACCCCGCCTACCGCTGGGTCCAGTCCTGGTTGGCCCAGCAGTCCTACGCCCAGCGCGCCCGGAACCTCAGCCTGACCACCACCTGGGCCAGCGTCGATCCCGACCCCGACGTCGACGGCGACCCCGCCTATGGCTACTCCTCCGGTCGGCTCTCCGAGGCGAAGTTCGTGCTCTCCCCCGCGCCCGGGCTACACTTCCTGACCTATCGGGGTCGTCCGCTGATTCTTCATCGCCACCGTCGCGACCTTGAAGCCGGCGGGGCCCTGGCTTTTCAAGAGACCCTCGTGTTGCAGGTCGTGCGTGGCAGTCGAGGGATCGTCGAGTCGCTCCTGCGCGAGGCGCACCAGGCCGCCTTGCCCAAGGTGGAAGGGGTCAATATCCTGTCGGCCACCCGTCATGGCGGCTGGCAGGTCCACTCGTGGCGACCCCGACGTCCACTGGCCTCGATCGTGCTGGCCGAGGGCCTGCTCGACGAGATGCTCACCGATCTCAGGGCCTTCCTGGGTTCGGGCCCCTGGTACACGGCGCGGGGCATCCCCCATCGCCGGGGATACCTGTTGCACGGCCCCCCCGGCAACGGCAAGACGACCCTGGTCACGGCCGCCGCCGCCGAGTTCGGGCTCTCGGTCGCCGCGCTGAGCCTCAATGGCAAGCTGATGACCGACGAGACCCTGCGCGACCTGGTCGACAACCTGCCCAGCGGCACCGCCCTCCTGATCGAGGACGTCGATTGCGCGTTTGGTCCGGCGCGCGCCTCCAGCCTGGAGACCGGGGTGACCCTCAGCGGCCTGCTCAACGCCCTGGACGGCGTCAGTTCCCGGGAAGGCCGCGTGCTCTTCCTGACGACCAATCACCCCGAACGCCTGGACCCCGCGCTGGTGCGTCCAGGGCGGGTGGATCGTCGCTTCCACCTCGGCCAGACGACCCCCGACCAGGCCCGCCGGCTCTTCGAATGGTTTCACGGTGGAGGCGAGGCCGACCCCCGGGTGACCCGACTGGCCAGGGAGTTCGCCGCGGCGATCCCTCCGGGGCGGGTCTGCATGGCGGCGATCCAGGAGCACCTCTTGCGGTATCGGGACGACCCCGAGGCCGCGGCCCGGAAGGTCGACCTCGGCGCGGGAGCGGAGCCCGGTTCCTCCCGGGACGTCGGCGAGGGACCGCGCGACCGGGTCGCGATCCAGTCGACCGCCGTCGCCGGGGCCGATCCACGCCGATCGGTCGATCGGGGATTTCCAGGGGAATCGGACTTCGCGCGGGGAGTGGCTTCGGGTCTACTTGGGGCTTGCGCGACGACGCCCGACCCGCCCTCGTGGCGGGGCACTTCAAGAGGACCC
>JBFWRA010000855.1:0-3177 GCA_050249155.1 Isosphaeraceae bacterium
GGCCCGTCCTCGGGCGCGTTGAGGAATTCGCCGCTGGCCTGGTCCACGCCGACCTTCAGGTCGTCGGGGCTGAGCGCCATCGCGTCATATTTCATGACGCCGAGTGCCTTCAACGCGGTCCGAAACATCACCTTGGTCTGTTCGGCTCCGCCCCGAGCGGCGTTCGGGTCCTTGATCAGGCTGCCCAGTTCGAGTAGAGCCAGCGGCCATTTCCGCTCGGTACGCAGCCGCTCGACGAACTCGTAGCGCCGAGGGAGCCCACCGAGTTGCCCCTGCGTGCAACCGCAAGGTTCCAGGTAGCCCAGTTGCTCTCCAGAGATGACCAGGGCGGCGTCTGGAGTCGGCCACCCTGGGAACAATGACTTCGACGGAGGAGGTGGCGCGGACGTTTCCGGACCCGCGGCGACCTTCCGTTCGGCCGGTCCCACGACTTCGTCGCGCGGTGACGAGCAACCGACGTAAACAAGCAGGGCCGTTACCAGGCCCAACGCGGCGGTGGGACGCCAGGAGGGAGGTCCGAGCGCGCGAACCCCCTTGGACGACTGGCGCATGGTCATCCCTTTCCGTAAGCACCATCGACGAATTGTGGAATCACTCGGCCCGACTGAGCACCCAGACGCTCAGGGGGACGATGACCTGGCCGGCCTTGGGGTGGTCGGTCTTGAGTACGATCTCATCCTCGAAGCGCTGAGGGGCGGTTCCCGGGGGAACCTTCACGCGCAGGCTATATCGCCCTTTCTTGGCCCCGTTGTCCGCGGGGCTCACCTCGACGTCGAGCCCCTCGGGCTTTTTGACCACCTCAAACGTGGTATCCCGCTGGTTGCGGACGACCAGGGTCACCCCGCCGGTTCCCCCGTTCTTCGAGCCCACGTCGTGCATGAGCACCGCGCCGGGCTGGGGGTTGATCGGCCCGACCATCTTGCCGGCCAGGCTCAGACGGAACGTCGGTTGTTTCGGGTGATCGGTGGAGACGACGACCTCCTCGCGGAACGCCCCCAGTGGAAGGTCGCTGCGCACCTTCACGATGAGTTTTTGTCCCGCGGTGATCTTCATCGTGGGGATCGCCGCGGCCTCCTCGGTGGTCATCGGTTCGAAGGTCGCGGACACGCTCGGGTTGGAGGTCTCAACCTTGAGGATCTTGGTCTCGGGGCGGTCGGGAGAGAACACCGCCAGGCCATAGGGGTGCTCCTCGTCGTCGTTGGTGATCGCCCCGTAGTTCAGGACCGGGTCGGGGGGATAGGTCATCACCGCCGGGTAGACCAGTCCCGAGACGTAGAGGGAAAACTGCTTCAGGTTCGGGTCGTTGGTCCCGATCTCCGCCCCTTTACGGTAATCGCCGTTGTTGTCCCTGGTCTCGTATTCGAGGGTGATTTCAGTCGATTCCCCAGGCTTGACGACGGCCGTCTTGCCGTCCTTGAACTTGGCCAGCGTGCAGGAACAGGTGGAGGAGAGCATCGTGAGTTCGAGGTCGGCGTCCCCCTCGTTCTTGACGGTCCACGAGTGGGAATCCGTCCGAAACTGGGGGGCCCTGCCAAACTCGAACGTCGGATCGCCCACCAGGACGGCCTTGGGCCGAGCCCCTGATGGGGCGGAGGAGCCGGTGCCGCCCGAGATCGGGGCTTCGCCAAGCGCGCCGGGCATCCCCGGTTCCGGCATGAATTGCACCGCCACCGTTCCCGCGGCCGAGAGGCCGACGATGAGCACGGTCAGGAGGATCCAACGCTTCATGAGAGGATGGCTCCGTGGTTCCTGGACGCCAGCGTGTTTCGCGCGCGAACCATTGCGATCGATATGGGAAAAATTGCGATCGAGTCTGACTCGACGGATACGATCATAAGGCCCGCGTCGGTCCTCGGTCAAGCGAGGGCGCGGGGCCATTCCTCGTTTCAAAATGGGGGAGTTGGCCGGCTGGATGCCACCGCTTCGCCCGCGAACCCGTGTCTTCGGCCGAGGCTTGGGCGCACGGGTTCGCGGGCGAACCCGTGGCACCCATCAACGAGATCGTAGTGCCCATTTTGAATCGAGGTACGGATCCGAGCGAGGTCGGGAGGGACGGCGATCGCGAACCCGGACCCCCGCGCGAGAGCCCCCAGTTCAGATCACGTAGTCATGCGGGGCGCTCTCGGAGGGAGAGGGCTGACCGTTGTTCGCTAGCGGGGCGGCGTCGGACTTCACGCCGTAAAGGCGCAGATAATGCTTGGCGGGTTCCGCGAAATCGGTGTGATTGGTCAGGCGAAGCACGCGGTCGAAGTCGACGATGGCCTCGGAGACGCGGCCCTTGCGCGAGAGGCAGATTCCCCGATTCAGGAGCGCCTGCACGTCGTTGGGCAGGATGTCCAGGGCGCGCTCGAAGTCGGACAGCGCGCCGTCGACGTCGTTGGCGGCGGTCCGGAGTCGACCTCGACGGATGCAAGCGCTCAGGTGCCTGGGATCGAATCGAAGGGCCTGGTCGAAGTCCGAAAGGGCCATGGAGTTTTGCCCTAGCGCCTCCCGCACGCAGCCGCGCTGATAGAACAGGTCGGCCCTTCGGGGCTCGATGTCGATCGCCTTGTTGAAGGTGGCCAGCGCCTCGTCGTACTTCCGCTCGTAAAACAGGCGGAGCCCCTGGCTGAGAAGGTCCGGAAGGGTCGACCGGAGCCATTGGCGCGTGACGAAGTAGACCGTCGTCATCAGGGCCGCGACCATGATCGGGAGCCCGAACAGCGCCAGTCGAATCTGAAAACGAAGCGATTCCGGGAACCGGGGTCGAGTCACGGTGATCTGTTGCGTCGGCCGCTCGATGACCGTCTGCTGGTGGATCACGAACAGGCCCACCATCACGACCAGCACCCCCAGAACCGCCATGGTTCGGGCGACGATCCGCGCGCGATTGGTCGCGAGCAACACCGCCGCGAGCACCAGCAGCACGGCGCCGGCACCAAACATCCAGGTCAGTTCACGCTCGCTGAAGGCGTTGTACAGGTCTCGCAAGCGTCCGGCCTCGAACATCGTCGGGTGTCCTTCCCGCGGAAAACTCCCGCGGTTCGTGGGCGGCCCGGAAGCTCGCCCAGCTCGATCCGATCTGATTCCACTCGCTCCGATCCGCTCCGATCCGACTCTCCTTGAAGGGGGAGGAACGCGACGGCCTCGACTCCCTGGACGGTCGGCGGAAGCGCCGACGTTCAGATCGGAAGAGCG
>JBFWRA010000856.1:0-3167 GCA_050249155.1 Isosphaeraceae bacterium
AACGCGTCGACGATCGGGCGCAACTGGTGGGATTGAACCAGGGACTCCCCCGCCAGGCTCATCAGCCTGGTGAGACTTTCCGCGGTCACGCGGACGACCCGATCGGACGAGTCGGCGACGTTCCCCGATTCCCTCGGAGCGGGTGCCGATCGCGGCTCGTCGGGCGCGGTCTTGCGTGGCTCGGCGGGACGGTTCGCGGGAGGCTCCTCGGCGAGGGGAACCGGCGGAGCGGGCGCGGGCGCGGGGAGCGGAGGAGGCTCGGGCGGGGCCGGCGTCGGCTCGTCGGCGGGCGCGACGACCCGAGGTGAGGGAGGGGGCCCCCCCTTGGTCACGGCCACGACTCCCGCGACGATCGCGTCCAGCCGATCCTGGTTGTCGATCTCCCAGTGGATCGCGGTCCCCTCCGCCAGCAGGGTCAACTCGCTGAGAAGGTCCACCGCGCGGAGCAGGGTGTCGACCTCGGCGGGGCCGATGGCGACCTTGCCCTCCTGGGCCGCGACGAAGCAATCCTCCAGAGCGTGGGCGACCTTGACCGCGGGGTGAAGATCCACGATCCGAGCCGCCCCCTTCAGCGAGTGCGCGGAGCGCATCATCGCTTCCAGCGTCGAGGCGTCCACCTCCCCCCCGCTCTCGAGCCCAAGCAGGCCCGAGGAAAGCAGCGCGGTGTGCCCCTCGGCTTCCGATCGGAAGAGATCCATCAGCGAGAACCCGCTGAGGTCGTCACTCATGACGAAAGCCCCCGAAGCGCCTGAAAGAGGCGCTGATCGTCAAGAAACCCGACGCTCCGCTCGTTCCAGGCGATCACCGCGTGGCTAAAGCTGTTCAAGGGGTTGGCCAGCGTGGAGGGGACGGGGTTGAGCGCGACTCGGGGAAACCTGTGAACGCCGGCGACCTCCCGCGCGGTGAACGCCCAGGTTTCGTTCTCCCGACGAATCACGACCAGCCGAGCCCGAGGGTCCTCCTCGACGCGCGAGGAGTCGCCCTCACGGTCCCTCGACACTTCCAGCAGGCGGTCCAGGGCCACGAGAATCTGAAGCTGACCCCGAAGGTTCACCAGGCCCACCAGGGTCTCGTTGGATCGATGGGGAATCCGATGGACCGGGCGGGTCCGGGTGACCTCGACGACGACCCTCGTCCTCAGACCGATCCACTCGTCGGCCAGCCGCGCCAGCAAGAGGCTCTGATGGACGTCCTCATGTGGAACCACGGGCGCGGCCAGCGAGCGTGTCCATTCCGCGAGGTAGCCGTCCGGCGCCCGTCGATCAAAGAAGGCGCGCGCGGCCTGGGTGTGGACTGGACAGTTCCGACAATGAACATGCTGGACAAGCTCGGGACAGGAACGATCCCCGCGCACGCCGATCACGCTCCAGCAATCCCTTTCGTCCAGGTTCCCCGCCAACGGCTCGATCATGGCGCCCCCGCCTCCCGATAAGAGCGTTCCGCGCGTTCGCGATACCGCCTGGCGAGCGCCTGGTCGCCTCGGCGTTGGGCGAGCAGCGAGAGAGCGAGAAGCGCCTCCTCGTGCCGACCGTCCAGATAGATCACCTTGCGAAGGGCGTCCTCGGCGGCGAGCGGGTCGCCCTGGGCCTGGCGTACGATCCCTAGTTGAAAGAGGGATCGGGCGGACGGCCCACGTTCCTGGATCTCCCGGTCGCAGAGCGCGGCCGCCTCCTCGTAGCGGCCCAGGTTCGCCAGCTCCGCCGCCTGATCGAGCCGACTGGGCTCCCGATCCGGGAGCGGCGGCGATGGGGGCGAGAGGGCGGGAACGGGATCGACGGCTCGCTCGTTCCCAGGCTTCGACCGCGACCCCTTCCGAGAAACCGAGGGTGGCGTCGGCGTCCGCGACGGCTCCAGGGCCTTCCTGGCGGGCGAGGCGGACCTTCGCTCGTAGGCGAAACCGCCGCTCAGACCCAGCGATCGAAAATGGGAATCGAGAAGTCCAAGCTGGTCGGCATGACCGATGTAAAGCCGACCGTCAGGGCTCAGCCAGCGGTCGAGGTTCGCGATCAATCGGGCGCGGGAGGGATCGTCCAGATAGATCAAAACGTTTCGACAAAAGACCGCGTCGTGGGCGGATCGGTCGGAGAACAGGTTCGGGTCGAGCAGATTCGCATGATGAAAGTGAACCTGTCGCGCGACGTCGGGATTGATCTGGTAGCCGTGATCCTCCTTGTGAAAGTAACGAGCGCGAAATCCGTCGTCCGCGTTTCGGAAGGCGTTGGCGGAGTAAACTCCCGCCTGAGCGACGCGAAGGGCGGCGCGGCTGATATCGACCGCGTCGACGCGAAACCGCCAGGGTTGGAGGCCCTCGTCCAGAAACGCCATCACCAGCGAATAAGGCTCCTCTCCCGTCGCGCAAGGGGCGCTCAAGACCCGAAACGGCCTGTCGTCGGGCCTCGACCGCGAGAACCGCGCCGCTTGCTGGGCGACCAGTCGAAACGGCTCGACGTCGCGAAAGAACCAGGTTTCCGTGGTGACGACCTCGTCGATGAGCGACTGGAACTCCTCGGCGGATTCCTGAATCATTCTCAAATATGAGAATTTGTCGTCGTCCCGCCGTCCCAGCGCCGAGAGTCGTCGACGCACGGCCCCAGGGATCAGGTCTGGTCCCACGGTGTCCAGGTCCAGGCCGATCCAAGCGCACACGAGGGCTTCGACGCCACCCATGTTCATCAGGGCGACTCCGCGAGCGTGCCGAAGAGTGAGGAATGGAGCTCCGGCGGCAGGATCCGATCGGGGCGAATCAACTGCACCAGACTCTCGCCAGCCTGATAAACCGTGCCGAGGTAGGGTGCCTCGGCGAGTCGAACCCCCGCCAGGACCTCGGTGACCTCATCCCCTCGAACGACGTCGGTGACGCGCTCGGCGACGACGCCCAGCCGATAGGTCTCCGACGATTCCCCGGCGAACTGGGTGAGGATGATCCGGGTGCTCAGCCGGTCCTCGCAGGGCGGAAAACCCAGGACCGCGTGGAAGTCGATCACGGGGATCAGCGCGCCCCGGTATCGAAGCAGCCCGAGCACCGGGGAGGGCGCGTGGGGGATCAACCGCAGGTTCACCCGGGGGGCGACCTCGACGACGTCCCGGGTGTCGCACGCGTAGAGTTGGTCACCCACTCGAAACGACAGCAGCAGCATCGAGCCGAGCCTTTCCAGACATGTTCACGT
>JBFWRA010000857.1:0-3161 GCA_050249155.1 Isosphaeraceae bacterium
CGTGGGTCGTGACGAGGCCCTCGGCCTGATCCCCACGCTCGAACCGGCCCGGCTTCGAGGCGGCGTGCTCTATCGCGACGGTCAGTTCGACGACGCGCGCCTCGCCGTGGCGCTGGCCAGGACGGCCGACGACCTGGGCGCGACGGTGCTCAACGCGCTGGAAGTGACCGCGCTGGGCAAGAATCCGTCCGGGATGGTCGACAGGCTCACCGCCCGCGACACGGAGACGGGGGAGACCTTCGCGGTCGCGGCCCGATCCGTCATCAACGCGACGGGGGTCTTCGCCGACGAACTCCGGAGGATGGACGACCCCGCTCAACCAGGGATTCTGTCGCCGAGCCAGGGAGCGCACGTGGTCCTGGACCGCTCATTCCTGCCTGGCGAAACGGCGTTGATGGTTCCCAGGACCGACGACGGCCGGGTCCTCTTCGCGATCCCCTGGCGAGGTCGGGTCCTGGTCGGGACGACCGACACACCGGTCCAGGAGGTCTCCCGGGAGCCCCGGCCACTGCCCGAGGAGCTGGCGTTCTTGCTCCGACACGCTGGACGGTACATGGTGAAGGACCCCCGGATCGAGGACGTCCGTTGCACCTTCGCGGGACTTCGCCCCCTCTTCCGCCCGGGGGGCCGCGCGACCTCGGGCACGGCGAAGGTCTCCCGTGAACACGCGACGTTGGTTTCCCAATCCGGGCTGGTGACGATCACCGGCGGCAAGTGGACCACCTACCGGCGGATGGGTCGCGACGCGGTGGACCTGGCGGCGAAAGTCGGCGGCTTGTCGCGATCTCCCTCGGCCACGACCGACCTTCATCTCCATGGTTGGGTCGAGAAATCCGGCGGTACGGAGTTCGCCTGGCTGGGAGCCGACGAGCCCGCGTTCCTCCGGATGTTGGAGGAAAGTCCGGGTTTCCGCAAACCGTTGCACCCCGATCTTCCCTCCCTGTCGGGGGAAGTGGTCTGGGCCTGCCGGCACGAATCGGCGAGGACGGTGGAAGACGCGCTGGCGCGTCGAACCCGGGCCTTGCTCCAGGACGCCAGGGCGAGTTCCGAGGCCGCGCCGAGGGTCGCCGAGCTCATGGCCATCGAATTGAAACACGATCCTTCCTGGATCGCTTCACAGGTCGAGGCGTTTCAGACGCTGGCCCGCGGTTATCTACCGGAACGCTGACGATCGATGCGTGGGTTGGCCGAGCGTGAGAGGGTGCGGGTCAATATTCACTCCCGCCCAGAGGTTCGCCGTCGGCCCGGTGGCCCAGCAGCCGGAGGATTCTCGGGTTGATCGTCGTCGACAGGAATCGGACCGAGCCGTCGCCGAAGGCGAAGTTCACCGCGCCGGGGTGCCCGCTGCCGAATCCTCCCACGTACCATTCGTCGGTGGGCTCGGGCTCCGGAGGGTCCTGGGGGCCGCGGAGACTCGCCCTCAAGGGGTGCCCCGTGTTGCGAAGCGTCGCCCGGGTCCCCGACGACCACCCGAGGTCCCCCAACTCGGTCCGCTTGTCCCCCACGAAGATCGTGTGGGAGGAGCCGTCTTCCAGGTCGGCCGTTCGCAGGGCCTTGTTCAGGAAGAACACGCCGTGGTTGTCCTCTTCGATGGGGGCCTCGACGTCGTGGTGGTTCGCGGCGTAACTGGTGTGGTTCGCCAGCGCGGTTCCGCCTGGCAACTTGTCGTCCGGGCAGGTCAGGGACGTGATCCGGGTGAGGCGGGCCGTCTGGTTGACGGCGTCATAGACGGAGAATCGCGTGTCCAGGGCACCGGCGACCCCGCCCTGCTCCATGTACGGAAGCAGCTGGACGACCCAGCCGATATGGAAGTCCTCGGGGACGTTCGAGATCGGCCCGGTCGGGTTGACCACGCCGGGAGGAAACGTGCCAAGATTGGTCTCGTAATTGTGCAAGGCCAGGCCGATTTGCTTCAGGTTGTTGGTGCACTGGACCCGCGACGCCGCGCCTCGCGACGCGTGGATCGCGGGAAGGATCAGGCTCAGGATCACACTGATGATCATGACGACCATCAGCAGTTCGATCAGCGTCGTGCCTGGCCTGTTCGGATCGTGGTCGTTTCGCAACGGCTGCTCCCTCTCCCTCTGGCGTGGCCGGGTCATCTCGAGGAATCCGCCGGCGAATCGCGGACTCGAACGACCTCGGTTCAATACTCGTCGGCGCTGATGAGATCGCCGTCGGCTCTGTGGCTCAACAGTCGGATGACTCGATTGCTGATCGTTTTACTGAGGAATCGGACCGATCCATCGGCGAACGCGAAGTTCGCGCCGCCGGGATGCCTGCTCCCATGGCCGCCGACGATCAGGTCGCCGTCGATCGAGTCGGACGACGACGACGGTTCCTCCGGCTTCTCACCCCCGACACCCGGGGACGCGACGGTCACTCCGTTCTCGTCAATCACGCTTCCCGTGTTGCGAAGGGAAGCACGGGTGCCCGAAGTCCAGCCCAGTTCGGTGGAGCTGGCCAGCTTCTCGCCGATGAGGATCGTGAAGGAACCGCCGTCGGAGACGTCCTCGTAACGGATGGCGCTGTTCAGAAACAGCAGGCCGTGGTTGTCGACGTCGATGGGGGCCTCGACGTCGTGATGGTTCCCCGCGTAGGTGTTGCCCGCCGCGCCGTTGGCGCACGTCACGTAAACGTCGGACGGGCACAGAAGGACGCCGATCCTCAGCGCCGCGATCGTCGAATTCGCGCGGTCGTACACACCCGCGCCGAAGTCGACCCTCCTGAACGCGTTGTTGAGCCCAAGATACGGAAGAATCTGTGTGATCCATCCGTGATGATATCCGAGCGGGGTGCTGGCGATTGGCCCGACCGGGTTGACCACGCCGGGGGGGAGGACCTCGTGGGTCGACTGGTAGTTCTGAAGGGCCACCACGAGTTGAAGCAGGTTGTTGACGCACTGGGCGCGTCGGGCCGCCTCGCGGCAGGCGTTGATCGCGGGCAGAAGGAGACTGACGAGCACGCCGATGATCGCGATCACCACGAGCAATTCGATCAGAGTGAAACCCGAGGCTCGACGGGCGGTTCGACGGTTCATGACGGTCCTCTCGGGGTCTCTGGTTCGCGGTCGACCTCGGGTCTCCGAGCCGTCGAGTCCCTCTCGGATCAATACTGGTCGGCGCTGATGACGTCGCCGTCGGCTCGGTGGCCCAGGAGCC
>JBFWRA010000858.1:0-3158 GCA_050249155.1 Isosphaeraceae bacterium
CCCCGGAGCTCGATCGCTCCGGGGTCTTCGTGTTTCGAACGCCTCCGACGGAACGAAGCCAACGCGCCGTTCGACGATTTCCTTGGGTTCCCTGGTACCAGGGGTTGGCGTCGCGGCGTAGAATTGACCGAACGGCGGGCGGTCGCCCGCCAACGGTCCTGAGAGGGAGGCGAACGGATCATGAGACACCTCGTTGCGAGCCTCGGATTGTTGCTGATGCTGGCGGGCCCCGTCCGCGCGGGGGAACTCGACGCCGACTTCGGGGCGAAGGCCCCGCCGGCGGTGGTCAAGCCATCGGTCGATCCCCCTCCCGTAACCGTGGCCGCCACCGAACTGGACGCGGAAGCGCCGACCCAGTCCTGCTTCTTCCGGGGCGGATTCGGCTGGGGAGGTTACCGGGGCTGGGGAGGGCTCGGCTGGGGTGGACTCGGCTGGGGTGGACTCGGCTGGGGTGGACTCGGCTGGGGAGGACTCGGCTGGGGAGGTTACGGCTGGGGAGGTTACGGCGGGGGCTGGGGTTACGGTTACATGCCCGTCGTGAGCTATAGCTCGGCTTACTTTGGCGGTGGATGGGGAGGTTTGTGGGGCTGCTGGTAAGCCCCTGGCACGATCTGTCCCGACGGGGTCGGACCGTGCCGAACCCCTGGGGAAACCGTGACATGGTCCCCCCGATCCACAACGCTCGGTCGGGGGGACGCTCCGTTTTTCTGGAGCGCGTGATGCCCCCTGAACGATCGGGCCTCATCCTCGTGATGATCACGCTCCTGTGGGCCTGGGTGGCATGCGAATCGGCGGCAAGGGCGGACGGCGGCGAGGGCTTCTCGCGCTCCCGAGGGGCCCGACTTTCGAACCCCTCGGAGGTGCGGAAGCGGCTCGGCCTGACCCCCGCGTATGACGGGGTGAACCCGGCCCGGATGGCCGCGTTGAAGATCGCGGTGCTGGACTACGGATTCGACGGCCTGGAGAACGGCCCGCGCTACCTGCCGGACAACGCCGAGGTCGTCGAGCATTACGACCCGGACTTCGTCCAGCGCCACTCCCTGGGCGACCCGAACTATCGCAAGCCGTTCGAGCCTGGCAATCGCCACGGCAGGCTCATGGCGCAGATCGTCTGGGGGGTGACCGGCTCCGACCCACTCGGACCGAAGTTCTTCCTCCTCAACGCCTCGGGTCCGACGCTGCTCCGCCGGGCGGTCCGCTACGCGATCGAAGCCAGGGTGGACGTGATCCTGTTCAGCGGCTCGTTCGAGGGAGGCGGGGACGGCGACGGCCGGGGACCGATCAACCGGATCGTGGACGAGGCCGTCGGCGCGGGAATCGTGTGGATCAACGCCTCGGGGAACGACGGCGGCCGGGTGTACAACGGCCCGATCCGTGTGTTGTCCGACGGCTACCTTCGCCTGCGTGGTGGTTCCGACGTCGCCGCGTTGCGGTTCCGAAACCGGGTGGACGAGAACGACGTGACCGTCACCCTGACCTGGAACGACTACCGGGACGCCGAGGACGCCGGCACCGACAAGGACCTCGACCTGTTCGTCGAGGACTGGGCGGGCCGACTGGTCGGCTCCGGAACGAAAACCCAGGTCCTCGGAGAAACCCCGACGGGTCCAGAGACCAGCAGGAACCCTCGGGAGCGGGTCGTCCTGCCAGGGCTCCCCGCCAACCCCGTGATTCCCAACGACCCCGACTATTGCTACCGCATCCGAGTCCGCGCGCGGTCGAACAACTTCACCGCGGCGGACCGCCTGCGCATCCTCGTGAGCGACGGCAGGGAGCCGTTCCTCTCCCCTTCCGGCGCGGCGCCTCAAGAAGCGCTCGAATTCGTCGACGCGACCGGAGATCAAGAGCTTTACCCGCCCGCCGATCACCCCCTGGCGCTGACGGTGGGAGACCCCAGCCCACTCTCGTCGGTCGGCCCGACCGCCGACCATCGGGTCAAGCCGGAGTTATTGATCGAGGATTCCCGGGCGTTCTTCAGCGACGGTCAGGTGACCACCGGCTCCTCGAACGCCGCGGCGTACTTCGCCGGCGTGGTCCTGGTCCTGAAGGGGGCCGAGCCCCGCCTGAAGTTCCGCGACCTGGCGATCCTCGCGAGGGAAGGGCCGACCCTCGCCGAGCGGGCCAGAACGACCGCGGAGGGAAAACGCGCCGTCCCGATCCCCGAGAGCCGAAGGGCCTTGCGACTCTGGCGAACCCCGACGCGGGACAAGCTGACGCGCCTGGTCGGCCCTGGCGGCTGAGGCTGGAATACACCCGATAGGATTCGAACCTATAACCTTCGGTTCCGAAGACCGATGCTCTATCCAGTTGAGCTACGGGTGCCCAGTCGAAGTCTCAGTATAACCCGCCGATCCCACCTGACAAGGCCCCGCCTCCGTCGCGTCGCGCTTGACGCCGCCTCGAACGACGGACTACGCTGGAGCCCTTGACGTGTGAGCGGAAGCGGTTGGGAATCATTTCCCAACCGGACGCGGGACGGCGTCGACTCGAGTGAGCCCCGCAACGATGAGCGACCGGCGATCGATCAAGGGAACCTTTTCCTTCGTCAGCCTCGGCTGCCCGAAAAACCTCGTCGATTCCGAGCGGATGCTCGGGTTGCTGGCGCAGGACGGCTACGTCCTGGTGCCCGAGGCCGACAAGGCCGACCTGGTGATCATCAACACCTGCGGGTTCATTGACGCCGCCCGGCAAGAATCGCTCGGCGTGATCCGGGAGATGCTCGACCGCAAGAAGGCCGGGGCGTTGAAGGGGGTGGTCGTCGCCGGCTGCCTCGCCGAACGGCAGAAGGAGATGCTCCTGGAGGAGGTGCCCGAGGTCGATCAGGTCGTCGGCGTCTTCGGCCGGGAAGAGATCGCCAGGGTCGCCGACCGGATCATGGGGGACCTTCACGAACAACGGACCGTCTTCCGCCCCGCCCCCGTCCAGGCCCAGGACGACCGCGCCCGGCTTCGGATCACCCCGAGGCACCTGGCCTATCTCAAGGTCTCCGAGGGCTGCGACCGGCTTTGCACCTTCTGCGCCATCCCTTACATGAGGGGCAAGCACGTCACCAAGCCGATCGAGGAGGTCGTCGCCGAGGCCCGCGAACTCGCCTCCGACGGCGTTCGGGAGCTGAACCTCGTCGCCCAGGACATGACGTATTACGGCGTCGACCTGTA
>JBFWRA010000859.1:0-3154 GCA_050249155.1 Isosphaeraceae bacterium
CGAGTCCCCCTGGGTCCGCGAGCGCCGCGAGGAACAGGCCCGGTCCGACCAGCTCGCCGAGATCAACCGACGGCTCGATCCGGGCACGATCGCCGACGCCCGCGTCGAGATCAATCGTCCCAGGACCACGATGGGCCAGCGTCGCGCGCCTTCGGCGACGGCCTTCGTTTATCTCGAAACGCTCGACGACCGCGAGGTCAACCCGCTGACGGTCCAATCGATCGTGGGCATGGTCGCCAGCTTCGCCCCGGAGGTTCGGCCCGATTCCGTGAGCCTCTGGGACCGCAGGGGGCGGCACTACGCCGACGCGCACGACCCCGCGCTGGTGGCGACGGCCCGCGCGCGGGCCAGGGCCTGGGAACTCGGCCAGGAGATCCGCGACAATCTCGATTGGATCAAGGGCGTGAAGGTTTCCGTTCATCTCACCGCGGCGGAGCCGTCCCCGGTGATCGATCCCCCGTCGATCGCTCCATCGCCGGCCCCCGCGCCACTGGTCCTTCCGCCGCTGCCGGACGATCCCCCGCCGCCCCCTCCGGCCGACGAGGTCCGACTGGCGACGCCGAACGTCGGCGTCAACCAGCCCCTGGAGCTGGAACCGACCGAGCCGGAGCGAGATCCAGAACCAGAACCGACGCCGACGCCAGAACCCCGACCGTCGATTCCAACCGAACCCGCCGTCGCGCCGAGGGAGGCCGCGGTTCCCGTATCCTCCCCGGCGTCGCGGATCGCCACGCCGTCACCCAGCGTGCCGCCGTCGAAGGTCCAGGTCTGGGTGAAGATTCCGCGGAGTTATTACCTCAAGGCGCTTCAAAGCCGCGAACCGTCGCTGGACGACCTTCAGACGCTGGTGGCGCGCACCGAGCTTCACGTGCGGACGGCGGTCGAGCACGTGGTTCCTGCCGACGAGCGCGGGGAGGTCAAGGTCAACACGATCCCCGACGAATGGCCGGCCCCGGCGTTCCCGCCGCCGGCCTCGGCCGACGTCGCGCGGCCCTGGCCCTGGTGGGGCTCCGCCCTCGCCGGAGCGGGGAGCGCGGTCCTGGTGATTGGGTTGAGTTCGCGGCTCTGGAACACGCGGCGGTCGGCGTTGCGTCAGGCCACTCGAAGCGATCGAGGCCGGTTCAAGATCGATGAGGGAACCGACCACACGGTGGGCCCCGGCCCTTCCGAGCGGGTCCGCGAGTTGATCCGACTGAATCCCGAAGCCGCCGCCAGCGTCCTGCTGCGCTGGACCGGGCAAGGAGGGCCGGCCGCATGAATCCCGATCCCCCGATCCACCCGTCGACTCAGGGGCACCCGGCCCACCCAAGTTTTCCAGGAGCGCCCCACGCGGCGGGGGCCTGGCCTCGGGATGGGTTCGGCGGGGACTCCTCGACGCCACCTTTGCGGAAAGCGGCGATTCTGCTGGTGAGCCTGGAACAGCCGCTGGCCTCCCAGTTGCTGGCGCGGCTGGACCGTTCCGCCGTCGAGGCCGTCACGCTCGAAATCGCCAGGCTGGAACGCGTCGACCCGGAGGAGCAACACGCGGTTCTTGAGGAATTTTACGGCCTCGGCGTGCGAAGGCTGCGATTTGTCTTCGAAGATCTCGTCAAGTTGGACGATAAGGACGTTAGAGAGTCGTATCACGAGGAGGACGCAGCCACCTGGGCGCTGGCGCTGGCCGGCGCTCCAAGGCCCGTGAGGGCCAAGGTTCTGGGGGCTCTGGAGCCGGATTCGGCCGTGACCCTCGGTCAACATCTGGCGGTCCTCGGTCCGTTCCGACTCGGCGACGCCGAATCGGCCCAGGCCGACGTCGCCGAACGTTTGCGGCATCTCCACGATCAGGGACGCATCACGCTTCCAGACCCCAACGGTCAGGAGGAGATCCTTGTCTGACTTCGATCTCGTCGATTTCGAGGATCTTGAACTCCTCGATAGCCACGACCTTCGCGCGGTCTTTGGCGTGCTGACGCAAGAGCGGGCGCTTGACGCGCTCGTCGGCACCCGACCCGGTTTCCGCCAGCTCTTGCTGGGGAAACTTCCGTCGCGTTTCGTCGAGAAGTTGGAAAACCACGGACCCGTCACCGTGGAGGCGGCCCTGGCCGCTCAAAGGGAGGTCGTCGACGCGCTCTGCCGCCTCAGTCGGGGCGGGATCATCGCGTTTGATCACCCCGCGGACATGGTGGCCTGAGCACACCTCTTATCGGTCAAGCTGGGCCGATGACTTGTTCCGAATCCTCGGTTCTTGAGTAGACGACGCCCCAACCCTCGGGAGGAGCCCGGGGAGGGGTCGGGCGGAGGTCCACCGCGAGGCGGATCACTTCGCGCGGTCCCCGAGCCAAGGATGGCCACATGACGATCCACCCACGCATCAGGCTCGCGACTTCGGGCGTTCGCGCGCTGATTCTCCTCTCGCTATTGGCCGGGTTCACGTCCCCGGGCGTCCGGGCCGATCGCCCGCCGCCGACCGCCTCGATCGGGTCCCCCTCGCCGGTCGAGCCGGAGCGCCGCAAGGTGCGTCCCCGCGAGGCCGTCGGGGTCGACTTCCGGCGAACCTCGGTCACCTCGGGAGGCACCGGAACCTGGTGGTTCGGGACGGCGGGAGTGGCCCTGGCCCTGGCGGCCTGTGGTTGGGCCAGCGTCGCCGCCGGCCGGTTCCGCGCGGGAGCGGGAGCCGGGGGCGCGGTGGACGGTCTTCGGGTCGTGGGCAAGACGGCCCTCTCGCCCAAACACTCGGTCTATCTCCTCCGCGCCGGCGACCGCGTCCTGATCGTCGGCACCGGACCGCAAGGCGCGCCTTCGCTCCTCGGGGAGATGCCCCCCAGGGCACAGGCCCCAGGGACGGCCGATCCTCCGACGACCGCCCCCCGGCGCATTGATTATCGAGTGGGGGACGGCGAATGAATCGACCACGGAAGGTCCGCGGGCTCGTCCCCTCGGCATGGTTCGCCACGGTCGTGATCGTGGTCGTGGGAGCGGGCGCGGGGCCCGAGCCCCCCGCGCGACGAGCGCCCGCGATGGCCACGCGCGCCGACGTCGGGATCAATCGTCCCCTCTCAGCGGGTGACGGCGATCGATCGGCGCCGAAACCCAGGGGGACGACGACGGCCCCGGTTCCCACGCCAGCCCAGGAACCGAGCGACGCGATCGAACCGCTGACGATCGACCCTCGGCA
>JBFWRA010000860.1:0-3151 GCA_050249155.1 Isosphaeraceae bacterium
CGGTGGTGGTCCTCGCCCCGGTTTGCGCCTCGATCGCGGTCGGCCTCTCGGGAGCACCGATCCTGCCGGGGTATACCGAGGCGTTCATGACGGGCGCCGCGGACTACGTCCGCGCGTTTTTTCCGATTTTTCTGCTCGGCGCGGTCTTCGGCAAGCTGATGGAATCGTCCGGCGCGGCGGCGGCGGTGGCCGGCGCGATCGTCCGCGGACTGGGCCCTCGCCACGCGATCGCCTCGGTCGTGATCGCTTGCATGGTCATGACCTATGGCGGCGTTTCACTGTTCGTGGTGGCGTTCGCGGTATACCCGTTTGGGGCGTCGCTTTTTCGAGCGGCGGAGATCCCCAAGCGGCTGCTCCCGGGTACCATCGCGCTGGGGGCGTTCACGCTCACCATGGACGCCCTTCCCGGCTCGCCGCAGGTGCAGAACCTGATTCCGACGCGATGGTTCGGCACCGACGCGTACGCCGCGCCGATCATGGGGACGATCGGCGGCCTGGTGATCCTGGCGGGCGGGCTCCTCTGGCTGGAGCGACGTCGAGCCGCCGCGGCCAGGCGAGGCGAGGGATATGGTGAGGGGCATCGCAACGAGCCTTCGGCTCCCGACGATTCCCGGCCGCCGCGTCTGAGCGTCGCCCTGGCGCCGATGGTCGTCGTGCTCGTCGTCAACTTCACGCTGAGCAGGACGTCCTGGTCGGTCGCCGACTGGTACTCGGTCGAGGCCCTCTCGGCGTTTCCCAGGCTCGATCCCAGGGCCGCGGCCCCCACCTGGGCCCTGATCGTGGCGCTCAGTTGTGGACTGTTGGCGACCCTCGGATTGAACGCGGGACGGATACGAGGAGGCGTCGGGGCGTCCCTGAACGCCGCGACGACCGGGGCGCTTCTGGCGATATTCAACACCGCCTCGGAGGTCGGCTACGGCACGGTCATCAAGGGCTTGCCAGGGTTCGCGACCGTGAAGGACTGGGTTCTCGGGTCGAGCCGACACGTGCTCATTTCCGAGGCCGTCGCGGTGACGATCCTCGCGGGGATCACGGGCTCGGCCTCCGGCGGCCTCTCGATCGCGCTTGAGGTGATGGGCCCCACCTACCTGGAGGCCGCCAGGGCGCGGGGGATCTCTCCCGAGTGGTTGCACAGAATCGCCTCGATGGCCTCGGGGGGGCTCGACACGCTCCCGCACAACGGGGCGGTGATCACGCTCCTGGCGATCACGGGGCTGACGCATCGTCAATCCTATCCCGACGTCTTCGCCATCACGGTCTTGAAGACCCTCACCGTTCTGGCGATGGCCACGGTCGCCTCGTTTTGGGTCTGAGCCGACGGCAGGGCCATTTCTTGTTTTAGAATGGGGTCGTCCGGCTGGGTGCCACGGGTTCGTCCGCGAACCCGTGCGCCCAAGTCTCGCAAGCGGACACGGGTTCGCGGACGAACCCGTGGCACCCATCAACGAGTTTGTACGTTGCCCATTTTGAAACAAGGAATGGCCCTGGAGCGGACGGGACGTCGCGTTGACCCTCCGAGGCTCCCCCGTATCATGAGAATCAGGGAGAGGTTCTCGCGAGAGGGCTCGCTCGTGGGTCAGGCTTGAGAGGCCCGAACGATGGCGACGAAACCGTCGGTGATCGTGGACGGAGTGCGAACGGCGCTGGGGGCGATGAACGGGGGTCTGGCCTCGGTGCCCGCTCCTCGGCTGGGAGCCACCTGCGTCTCGGCGTTGCTCAGCAGGACGGGCGTGCCCGGCGATCGCGTGGACGAGGTCGTCATGGGCAACTGCATCGCCGCGGGGCTCGGCATGAACCCCGCCCGACAATCGGCGATCCTGGGGGGCCTGCCCGTTTCCGTAGGCGCCACCACGTTGAACAAGGCGTGCGCCTCGGGCCTGAAAGCCGTCATGATGGCCGATCAGGCGATCCGCTCGGGCGAGGCGAGCGTCGTCATCGCCGGGGGCATGGAGAACATGACCCGCTCTCCCTACCTGCTGCTGAAGGCCAGGGAAGGCTATCGCATGGGCCACGGGGAGCTTTTCGACGCCCTGATCCACGACGGGTTGACCGACGCCTACGCGTGTCTGCACATGGGTGTGTTCGCCGACCGTTGCGCGGTCGAATTCCGCTTCTCCCGAAGTCGGCAGGACGACTTCGCGGTTCAGAGCCACACGCGAGCCCGATCGGCGATCGCCTCGGGCGCGTTCGCCTCGGAGATCGTGCCGGTCGAGGTGACGATCAAGGGCCAGACCACGACCTTCAACGTGGATGAGAGTCCGTCGCGATTCAACGAGGCCAAACTCCGCGCGCTCAAACCCGCGTTCAGCCCGGAAGGGACCGTCACCGCCGGCAACGCGTCGAGCATCAACGACGGGGCGGCCGCGCTCCTGGTCGCGTCGGCCGACGCCTGCCAGGAACTCGGCCTTCGGCCCAGGGCGGTCATCGTGGGCGGGGCGGTCTTCAGCCGAGAGCCGGAGTGGTTCACCATCGCCCCGGCCGGAGCGGTCAAGAAGCTGCTCCAGAAGATCGGCTGGAACGTCGCGGACGTCGACCTGTTCGAGGTCAACGAGGCGTTCGCGACGGTGGCGCTGGCCGCCGAGACCGAACTGGGCCTCGACCCCGACAAGGTGAACGTCCACGGCGGCGCGGTGGCGATTGGCCACCCGATCGGTTGCAGTGGGGCGCGGGTCCTGGTGACGCTCCTGAACGCGCTGGAGCGAACCGGTGGCACCCGAGGCGTCGCGACCCTCTGCGTCGGAGGGGGCGAGGGCATCGCCCTGGCCATCGAGCGGACGAACTGAACGACCCGACGATCACGCTCTCGCCCCTCGCCGAGGGGCGCGCCTCGCCGAGGCGGTCCCGGGGCCATTCCTCGTTTCAAAATGGGCCACATGCGATCTCGTTGATGGGTGCCACGGGTTCGTCCGCGAACCCGTGCGCCCGGGCTTCGGCCGAAGACACGGGTTCGCGGACGAACCGCGTGGCACCCAGCCGGCCAGCTCCCCCATTTTGAATCGAGGAATGGCCCTGGAAGCGGTCCCGCGCGCTCTTTGAATCGGCGGGGAGGATGGTACAATCGGGGCGATCGGGGAGTCGGGTCCATTCCATCCCCGGGAACGACACACCCGAATCGGCCGGATGGAGTCGGACGCGCCGTGAGGAACCGCCG
>JBFWRA010000861.1:0-3147 GCA_050249155.1 Isosphaeraceae bacterium
GCGGCCCCTTCCTTGAGGAACTCGGGGTTGCTCGCCACGTCGAACGGAACGCGGGTGACCTCGGCCATGCGCCTGGCCAGCTCGGCGTTGGTGCCCACCGGCACGGTGCTCTTGATGATCACGATCTTGGGCCCGCGCAGGGCCTCGGCGATCTCTCGACCGACGGCCCAGACGCCGCTGAGGTCGGCCCCGCCGTCCTCCCCCTGGGGGGTGCCGACGGCGATGAAGACCAGTTCGGCCTCGGCGATGCCCTCGGGGAGGCTCGTGGTGAATTGGAGCCGGCCGTCTCTGCTGTTGCGGAGGACCAGCTCGGAGAGTCCCGGTTCGAAGATCGGGATCTTGCCCTGGCGGAGCCCCTCGATTTTCGATGCGACCTTGTCGACGCAGATGACGTCGTTGCCGCTCTCGGCCAGACAGGTGCCCGTGACCAAACCCACGTAGCCAGTTCCGATGACGGCGATCTTCACGAGAGAGATCCTCGACGGGCGATCGCGTCGGCCTCCGGCCGTCGGGCGGGTCCGCGGCCCCCGCCCCGTTCGCCCGCGTGTGGTGTGGTGCGGCCGGGGCGTCGGCCCGACCCCGCTGGGGCCGGCCCTTCGCCGACCCCCCCATGAAACGCATTATGGAACGCCGAACTCGTTCTGACAACCTGTGATGTGTTCGAGGTTCCGGGGGCCTCCCGGTTCAAGAGGGGGTCTCGGGCTCGGCGTCCCGCGAGGGCCAGCGCATCAGGGTCTCGGTCGCGGCGACGGAGAACCCCAGCGACCTGGCCAATCGGCGCGACGGCTCGTTTTCCGGAGGGCTCGACCAGATCGGCACATGGCCCCGTTCCCGGGTGATTTCGCCGATCAGGGCCGACGCCGCGGCGCGGCCCAGTCCCAGCCTGCGGAACCTCGGGACGGTGAAGACGCCGATCGCCTCGAACTTCTCGGCGCGATCGAAGACCCAGGCCAGCGACGCCAGCGCGGGGCCGGGACCGTGGGGAACCCCGAAGGCGGCCCCGTGCTCCATCAGCGCGGCGTAGGTCCGCCACCCTCGAAGCGCCCAGGGGGGGGCCGCCGCCGTGAACGCGGCCGAGTCCGCCGGCGAGAGCTTCCGGGTGACGACCGCGACGGGCGCGGGCTTCGACGTCAGGCCGGGGGGCCTGATCGGCTTCACTCCAGGCCCCGACCAGGTTTCCACCGTGTCCAGATCCACTGGCCCGATCCGGTCGCGCAGAACCTCAAGCCAGGCTTCCGGCGCGTGCAGGACGAACGGCCGGCGACGGGCCGCCAGCCAGGTGACCGCCGGTCCGGCCTCCCCCGCGCCAAACCCTTCGATCCGCCCATCTCCCTCGCGCACGAAAAGCACGCTGCGCGGCCCTCGCGGCGCGTCGGCCCAGACCGACGTGGGGCGATAGACCAGGGTATGATGCAAGGCCAGCAGACCGGGCCCCTCCGGCGGGCCAAGCCATGCCCTGACATATCGGGCGGCAGCCGGATCGAGCGGCACCATCGTCGGTTCGACCTCGGCGGGACATGACCTGACGCCCGAGTTCCCCAACCCCACGCGGCTCGGAGCGTCCCGATCCCTTCGAACGGGACTGAAGGGGGGGACCGCCACCGCCGCCCTTGGCGCCTTCGGGCGTGGCGTGGCGTGGCGTGGCCTGTTCCGTCTCTGGTTATTAGGCCGGTTGCGACCGGCGCGCGTCAAGCCCCGGCCACCCATCCTCCGGAGGTACGCGTCTGGTTCACCACCCTGGCGATCCGAGCGGGCGGGACCGTGGCATGGCGAAACCCGCCATTCGCGGGTAGGGGCTTTACGCGAGGAGGGATCGCGCCCAAGATGACGGCGACGAAGCGGCACTCCCCGGCGAGCGCTGGGCGGCGCGCCCAGCGGTCCTCGACCAGGGCCGGTCCCTCGGTAAGCCCTGATCCGATGTGAGCACGACCATGTCGATCTCGACGCGATTCTCGATCTCCCCCCGGGCCAGGACGGCCACCCTGGCGATCCCGTCGGCCTTCGCCCTGGCCCTGGCTCTGTCCCTGGCCTTCGGGGCGACGACCACGGCGCAGGACATGAAGCCCGACCCCGCCGACGCCCAGGCGGTCCGCGAGTTGATGATGACCGCATCGCAGGCCCTCCTGAAGAAGGACTCCAAAGGATTCGTCGACTGTTGCGACGACTACGTCGACGTGTTCTTCCTCGATGGCACGTTGCTGAAGGGCAAGAAAAAGATCGCCTCGACGCTCTACGAATTCTTTCAGAATCGACCCGACGATCTCTCCTTGACCCTCGACGTCGTTCCCCGATCGTTCCGGGTCCTGTCCCCCGAGATCGTCATGGTCGACTGGCCGGCGACCGTGAAGGGGCCGAAGGCGGAGATCCGGGTGAACACCCTCACGACCCTCCGCAAGGTGGAGGGGAAATGGTCGATCACGTCGTACCTGGAGAGCGTTCCGTTCACCAGCCCCGTCGGCGGCAGAAACGTCGTTCCCAAGAGTGGCGTCCCACGTTGAGGCCGTCGCGGGTGTCACGAAGCGCGTCGCGGAGGGTAAACATTCCGGCGACCCGGGGTTGACCAGACGCCCGGGACCGCCGCTCGAACGAGGGTCCGCGAAAACGCCAGGGCGGGCCGATCGGAGTACCTCGCGGTCCGAACGCTCGCGAATTCCACCGAGGTGTTCGGATCATGACGCGATCGAGCCGACCCGAGGCCGCGCGGGCGTTCGCCCGGGGCCTCGGCACACGCTTGAGAACGGCCGAGAGCCGGCCGGTCGTCCTCCCGTCCAGTCCGACGAGTCATTCTTTCGTTTCTTTCTTTCCGATCTGAACTGAACTGACAGCCGGAATCCCTCGAACGACCCGAGACGGGAAGCTCGCGCGCCATGGGACCGCGTCGCGGTCCGCGCCGGGTCTGGCGGGATTTCGAGACAAGGAGTTCACGCGGTCCTCGAACGGGTTGGATTCACATCCCTTTTCTTCGAAGAGATGGAGACACTTTTGATGTCGCGACGCCACGAAGAAATGTCGAGTCGACCAGGGCGGGACGCCCGGCGACCCGCGCCCGGTTCCCGGCGCAGGCCCATGCGCATGGCCGTCCAGGCCGAACGACTGGAGCCGCGAACGTTGCTCTCGATCGCCGATCTGATCGGCCCTCGCCAATCG
>JBFWRA010000862.1:0-3147 GCA_050249155.1 Isosphaeraceae bacterium
CCTGACTTCGAAGGAATTCCATGTCGGAGGCGCGATCGTGGAGTTCCTTACGGGCCTGGTCGCGTTCGGTCGCGGCCTCCTCGACGCGTTTGGCGAGATCGTCGGCCAACTCGGTCGCGGACTGGGCCCTGGAACGCAGTTCCTCCAGGGTCTTCGACGCGGAATCGCTGGCCTCGCTGGCGGCGCGTTCCAGGCGCTCGCGTTCCGACGCCCAGGCCGAGCGCTCGTCCTCACGTTCCTTGCGGAGCGTGGCGAGTTCCTCCTCGAGCGAACGACCGGCGGATCGCTCCTCCTCCGAGCGTTTGGCGACGGACTCCCGAAGTTCTTCCAGTTCGGCCTTCAGGTCGTCTCGTTCGGCGGTCAGGGCCGACACGACCTTCTGGAGACGCTCGTGGTCGAGGCGGAGCGCCTCCAGCTCGCCGTTGAGGCTCCGCACCCTGGCGGCTTCCTTCCGCAAAGGTTCGACTTCCAGTTGAAGGATTCGGAGTTGCTCGCGGGCGGTCTCCGCATCCCGCTCGAATTGCCCTCTTTCCACTTCAAGCCGGATCACGTTGGCCTTCAGCGCGGCGATCTCGTCGGCCGATGGGGCCGGGGCGCCTTCGGGCGCTTCACCGGCGGGGGCCGTGATGGTGAACGCCTGCCCGCAGTGCTTGCAGGCGGCCCGCTTCCCGACGAACTCGCGACGCACGCGAAGACTTTGCTGGCAGTGCGGACACGAGCACTGAAAATGTTCGGGAGTCACGACGAGGCTCCGATGCGGGGGCCTGGCGAACGTTGGACCACGCGATGGTCGTCGCGTTCGATCTTCAAACGCCAGCTTACCGCAAGAGAGTCACGCGGGCAAATCCGCCCGCGCGTTCGTCGAGAATCTGGGAAGCGCCTCATTCAGAAGCCGCGTAAAGGCGCTGGGGGCCCACGCGATTCCGATCGCCAGCGACGGGGCGATCAGGAATCCCCAGTAGAAATTGAAGGGGGCCCCGACCAGGCTGAACGCGGCGAGATAGGTGACGACCGTCGCCGCGAGGAGCCGGCCGTCGTCGGTCGTCGCGTGGAGCAAGCCCACGATCGCGATGGGAAGCACGATCGCCGTGACCCACAGAGGCGGACCCATCAGGAAGACGTTGGTCTGGCTGGTCTGGAGCACGAATCGCAGCCCGCCGAACCGGACCCAGCCCCCCGTGATCGCCTGATCGACCGAGGTCATGCGACCGGCGACGATCTGGGCGTGGACGAACATGAGGAGGACGAAGCCGGCCGTCCCGATCCCCCAGGCGAGCGCCTCGACTCGGCGACGCTCCCTCCACGCGAACCAGGCGGACAGGAGTACGAACGGCAAGGCCAGCTCTCGAAGGAAGAGCGCCGAGAGTCCGGCCGCCACCGCCGCGCCCCGCCAGCCGGAACGTCGCAGGGCCAGGGAAAGGGCCAGCAGCATTCCCGCCCAGACCTCGGTGAAGAGGTAGTTGAGCGTCCCGACGCACCAGCCCATCGCCCCCACCAGCGCGAGCACCCCGAGCGTCCCCGCCCAGAGCCCGACGTCCGCCAGCAAGATCCGCGACCAGAGGAGGATCGTGACCGCGACCCCCAGACACAACAGCGCCCGACACCATTGACCGTTCGGCAGCGCGGCGAAGACCCAGGCGTAAACCGGCGTCCTCCAGTTGAACACCGATCGCGACGGGTATCCGTGCGTCAGAAGCTCGACGTGCGCGGCGTCGTGGAAGGACTCTCCACCCCGGACCCGCTCGACGACGTGGCGAAAGTAATCCTGATCGCTCGTGGCTCCCGGCGGCGGGACGAACGGGGGGTTCGGGTCTGGTGAGGTCGCGACCCCGACCAGCGCGAGCGTCGCGACCGCCCAGGCGCCCAGCCAAAGCCAGGCCCTCGCGCGCGTCCCCGCGCTTCGCTCCTCATCCCGTTCACGAGTCATCATCGGGAGTTCCGCCGACCAGAGAGCCAGTCCTCGAAGCCGTCGGCCACCGCGTTGAAGAACGCCTCGGGACAGGGCGTGAGAAACCCGAGTCGGACGGTGTTCATTCCGCTGGCCCCCTCGACCGTGCCGAGCACCAGGGCGTCGACTCCGAGCGACAGTTCCGGGTCTTCCATCATCACGCGAATCGGCTGGCGTTCCCGAAGCTTGCAGGCGACCACGATCAGCGCGCCGTGGCGGCTCACATTGACCAAACGGCCGGAAAGACCGTTGCATTCGCCGTCAGACCACCACTGAATCCAGATCCGGTCCTCCGACACCTTGTATCGGGGTTCGCGACGACGCAATGGCGTCGGAAAGGGTTGCCAGTTGGGAACGGGTTTCTCGGCCACCTCGGTGGCGCGGTCGGTAGGAACCACCGCGGGCGTCCCCGGATGCATGACCCAGTATTCGTCCAGTCCGTTGGGACAGACCGGCAGAAGGGCCGGGGATCGCTGGACCTGACCACGTCCTCCGGAGAGGACGATCGTCCACTGGCTACCACTTTCGGCCCCCGCGGAAAGGTCGGTCGTCGCGTGGCCGGTTTGAAGGGTTTCCTCGGTCAACGGGGGGCTCCGTGGGCGGGGCGATCGAAGTCCCGGGGGGCCTGGCCGACCACTCGGCGCTGGCCTTGGAAGCGGCGGGGCTGGCCGACCCCGCCGCGCACCCGGCGCATTCAATCGACTCTAGGTCACCCACGGAGCGTCGTCGAACTTCCCCAAGACCGGTCGGCGGCCTGGCCGTCCATGTTTCCGTTAGTCCCCGTCGTTTCCATGAGGCGTCAGGTGCTTGTCGAACCAGTCGGCGAAGACGTTCAGGTCCTCGGGCATGGTCGCCCAGCCGTGCTTCTCGCCGGTCTTGACCACCAGCCGCGCTGGGACCTTCGCCTCGTTCAGCTTCGCGATGATCCGCTCGGACTGCTGGATCGGCACCAGGAGGTCGGCGTCACCGTGGAAGAGCAAGGTCGGCGGATCGTCGGAACTGACGTGCGTGATCGGGGAGATCTTCCGGCCGATCTCCTTGCGCTCGGCCTCGTCCACGATCGGGACGAACACGTTGCGCTTGCGGTCGAGTTCCTCGAAGTCGAACGGGGCCTTGAAGGCCGCCAGCACGCCGCGGCCCAGCGCGTCGGACCCTTCCTTGCCGTAGTTCAAAAAGTCGGTCGGTGGGAAGAACCCGGC
>JBFWRA010000863.1:0-3145 GCA_050249155.1 Isosphaeraceae bacterium
GCTGGTGTTGTTGAAGTACTGGGCGAGGAGACCGTTGCCAATGAACGCTGGGACGGATCGGTCCTCCAGGGACTCGACCCGCGGGACGGCGCGTCGATCGGGGCGATCGGGATGGGGGGATCGGTTCGCGACGGGGACGCCTTGGTCGGGTTGGCTCATGATGCGAGGTACTCGTCCGCGAGTCGATGGTGGAGAGTCGCGTCCGAATGAGTGGAGCGGGCGACTCTTGAGACGAAATCGAATAGACTGTTCAGGGGGGTGATCGATCAAACGAGGCGCGGAAAACGGTTCACCTCGCCACAGAATCGTCCTGAAAAAACGACAGTCCCGGAGACTTGGCGTCGAGAATCCCAACCAGGGAGATCGACTCGACTCATATCTCGCCGGGTCATTGGAGAACCCAGCGTCCGACGGTGCCGTCGTCGAGGTCGACGAAGTACAGAAGCCCGTTCGGGCCGACCCTCATCTGGACGACCGCGACGGCTCCGCTGGCGAAGCTCTCGATCGAGGCGACCTGGCCGTCCGCGGTGAACGTGACCGCCTTCACGATTCCACGGGCGAGATCGTTGTAAAACAGGCCGCCTTGGAATCGCGAGGGGTACGCCGTTCCGCGGTAGACGTCGCTGATCACGATCGCGTTGATACCGTCCCCCTCGTGCGAGAGCGCCAGGACCGGCGGCGTGATCGGCGTGCCGGAGGCGTAGAACTGTTGAGCCTGGGCCAGGTCCTGGTAGCCGTTGGCGCGGAGGCTCGTTCCCACGCCCCCCTCGAAGTAGGGCCAGCCGAAATTCGCCCCGGCGGGTCCGGTGTTGATCTCTTCCCAGGTCGCCCAACCCACGTCACCGAGGTAGATCCGTCCAGTGACCGGGTCGATCCCCATCCGGAAGGCGTTGCGAAGGCCAAGCTGGTAGACCTTGGACCGGTTCGCGTTCGGGTTTCCATTGAAGAACGGGTTGTCGGGCAGGCCGGCCCCGGTGATCGGGTCGATCCGCAGGAGCTTGCCCGAGAGGTTGTCGACGTCCTGGACTCGCGTCGTCCGGGGGTCGACGCGGTTGTACGAGGTGCCGTCGCCGATGGTCGCGTACAGCATCCCGTCCTTCCCGAAGGCGAGCGCGCCGATGGTGTGCGACTCGCTGTCGGTGGCGATGAAGTCCTGAAGGTTGGTTCCGTCGGGCAGGACGCCCGCGGGGGGGACGGTGAGATCGTCGGTGCTATTCTTGAACGCGTTGACGTTCGCCCATGTGCTGTTCTTGCCGACGAGGATCACCTCGCTGTTGGGCACGATGGTCGTGTGGTTCGTCGACGCGTCGAGGGTCACCCGGCTGATTCGGGCGGGCCGGTTCCCCTTCTGGTCGGGTCCGGCCAGCGGGTCCCCGACGTGCTGATAAACCTCGGGGGGATCGTAGGTGTACGCCAGATAGAGATAAGGATTCGTCGCGAGGTTCGGGTTGACGGCGACGTCGAGCAGGCCCCGGTCGCGAACCCCGTTGACTCGGTCGCGAAAGTCCAGCGCGAACGTGCCCAGGAGCGCGCCGTCGCGGACGACCCGGACGGTCCCCCGCTGTTCGGCGACGTAGAGATTGCGGCCGTCGTTGGACCAGGCCAGGGCCGTCGGCGCGACCAGCCCTCGGTGGAGCGTCTCGGTGATCACCGTCACGGGAGGAGGGGGAGGGGGGAGCAGGCTCGAACTGGCGCTGAACTCCCAGTCGCGAATCTCATGAACGTTGACCACTCCCCCCGTGCCCGCGGTGAAGCCGACGAACGCCGCGCCGCCGACGATCGCGGCGAGATCGACCGAATGGCTGAGCGTCGGCTGGGCGGGCTTCGCCGCGGTCGTCGACAGGAACAGGTTCAGCCGTTTGGCCTTCGCGTCGTAATCAATCCACGAATAAACGGTTCCGCCGCTGTTGAAATCGATCGACGAGGCGATCGTGCGGAGCGGAGCGGCGACGTTCCCATTGACGAGGAGGGAGGCGTGATTGGCGTCGGCGTCCCACTCATTCCGGTACGTGTCGAATTCGACGGCCAGGCTTCTGGGGATCTCGGCGTACCCCAGACCACCCCCACCGAGGCCCAGGGCCGCCCGCGCGGCGGGGGCGTTTTGCAAGACGAACGTGAGGCCGTCGGCCCCGGTCGTGCCGCCGGTGATCCGGAACGAGAACCGCGTTGAGAAGGACGTCCCGGGCGTGACTTCCAGAGCGGATTTGTAGTAGGCGCCGCCAGCCTGATTCGTGACGGCCTGGGTGAGCCGAAGAGCGCCGCCGACGAGCGTCGCCCCGCCGTTGAGCCACAGCAGGCTCGAATCGTTGAATGAGGACATGCCGAACAATCGGGAGATCGGAACCTCGTCGTCCCGGATCGTGATCACGGCGGTCCTTGGCGCCAGTAGCGAGGCGTTGCCGGTGACGTCGTCGATCACGAAGGAGAACGTCTCGTTGCCCTCGGCCAGGGCGTCGTCCAGGATCGGAATGGTGATCGTCTTGAGCGTCTCACCAGGGTTGAACACCGCGGTCCCGGAGACCGCGGTGTAATCCAGGCCGGCCCTGGCGGTGGCGTCCACCGTCCGGTACCGCACGGTGACGGTTTGGTTCAGCCCGCCGGTGCGCGTGATACCGACGCGCGCGGTCCCGGCGGTTTCCTCGGCGAGCAACTCGCTGATGGCCAGGGCGATCCCGCTGGGGGTGGGGTCGCCGATCGGGATTTCGATGAGGCCCCACTGGTGGTCGGCGGCGGCGTAGTCGTTCCACTGGCCCGCGGCGTTGTAGTTCATGACGACATAATCTTCGCCCGCGGAGGTGTGGAGGTGGTTGTTGGGTTCTCCGGGCGCGAAGTTTCGGTAGGCTGGGTTCTGGCCGGAACTCCAGATGAACTGGCCCTCGCTGGCCGCGTCGTTCAGACCGATCCAGAGGGGGACGTTGCCGAAGGTTTGTCGGATCCAGGCTTCCTCGGCGGCGTCGTTGAGTGTGACGAGGCGACCCCCGAGGGAGACGGCCTCGTTCTGGGCGTTTTGCCAGGTGGTGTGACTGGTGGAGACGACGTAGCGGCTATCGCCGTTGGTCGCCTCGCGGACGAGCGGAAGAGTCGGCGAATTATTATTGATGGGGATTTCGATGATTCCCCAGAGGTGGTCTCCGTCGGCGAAGTC
>JBFWRA010000864.1:0-3141 GCA_050249155.1 Isosphaeraceae bacterium
TCGGGTCGTGAGCTCAATGGCGGCTAGGAAACCCACGCTGAACACCGCGGTTAACATGTTAACCTGACCACGTCTCCAACCGCCGAGCGCGAGAACCGCCCATCCCCAGAGCGCGAAGAGTTCCATTTGACGGCAGAGCGACCAGATGGGCGCGCGATGGAGCCCCGGGGTCAGAAACTGGGCGACGGACGTGTCAACGTCTCCGACACACAACCAGACCAGTAGCGCGACGTGGACGCCAAGGCCCAGCACCCAGTATCCTTGATCCCGCGCGCAGTCATCCAGGGCCCTCGAGTAGTCGATGGGACGGCCGAAGAGCGCCGCCAGGGCGCTCAGGGTCGTCGCCACGAGGGTGGCGCGGATCACGAGCGACAACGGCTCGAACACGAAATCGACCAGCAACGCCAATGTTGTCCAGAAGCGAAGCGATTCGCGCTGAGCCTTGATCGCTTTTCTCGCCGCGCTCTCGCGCGCCTCGTGAACCATCCTAAGCTCGACCCGCGTGACACCGCGTTCGACCGCCTCCTTGAGTGCGGCCTCGCGAACCCCGGTGAACCATAGGACGCTGTTCAGAACGACCACGAGAGTGACCCAGCGCAGGAACGTGGAGCCAGCCCCACGAGTGGGGCCAGCCACCTCGTCCGGATTCTCCTGGCGCGAGGAAACCGGCGGGGCCGATGGTCGCGGAGGCGCGAGGACGGCCGGAACTCCTGGGCCTTCATCGGGGCCGTCCGCGCGCGAAGGAGCGGCGACCCAGCGCTCGCCACACGAGCCGGGGCTCGAACCCACTTCGACGGTCCATGGCGATTCCGACTCCGCCGCGACGACGTCGAAGACGATTCGCAGTCCAGGATTCGCGAGCGCTTCGGCTTCCGATGGCGCGGGGGCCAGGCTTGCCTGAGCCCATGACGACGAATCGAACGCCGGAACGCCCAGGCCGTTGACGATCGGCAACGCCGAGGCGCTGGGCTCAGCCGACCGACGATCTCCAGGATTATTCGGCACGTTCCGAATCCCCGCCTCTCCATTGAATGAAAGTCTGGGCGGGCCTTGCGGACATCCCCCGGCCCGCCCGAGACTTCCATCGCGAACCAAACCGCGACCACTAACGAGTCAGGTCGTCGCCGGGAATGGTCCCGGATTCGGCGAGCTCGAGTCTTCGCGACAGTTGAGAGACGACCCGGCGAATGTCCTCCCGGGCGGCTTCGTCGAGTCCATCGGCGTCCTCGTCGTCGATTCGGGCCAGCACCTCATCCAGCTGGGCCCTGGCGGCGCGAAGGTTTCCTTGCCGAGCGAGCTCGCGGCTTCGGCCGATCCGGCTGGCGAGGGGTGCCAGATCGAGTTGAGCGCGACGGCCGAGTTCGCCGATTCGATGCTCGACGTTTCCATGATCCACCGGGGGCGCCTGGCTTGGCAAACCCGCGAGACTGCTGGTGAAAAGGGTCTGGCCCTGTTCATCCTCGGCCACGATGTAGTAAGAATAAGCTTTTCCGAATTCGAGCCCCTTGTCGTGGAACACCGGTGAGCGGGTCGAGGCGATCTCGGCGAACCCGCCTGGCACCGAGAGCAGTGAACGATCCGCGCGGCCCCTTGTACCTCCCGCCGCGGGCCTTGGCGGGGCCAACCGCGCGTCCATTCTCTTCAGCATTCCCGCGACGTCCGATGCACGCCCACTGGAGCGAAAAACGCGGAATCGGGCGGCGTCGCTCGGAGCGTTCCAACTCAGGACGGCCTCTTCGTCCCCGTGAAGCGGCTCGATGTCCAGCCGGCTCGCCTCGCGGGGAGTGGCGTCGGGATTCTCTGGTTGGAGGATTCCAGGAGACACCGTCGTGGTGGCCGCGCCCTTGGACTCCCTGGGCGCGGGGATCGTGCCCAGATAGACGTCGGCCCCGAGAACGTAATTGACCGTGCCCAGGAACAGGCCGTAGGGCGTCGAAGCGAACGTCCGCCCACCAAACGCATAAGGATTTCCAAGTCCGTTCCGGGAGAGCGGAATCCAAAGGACGCCATCCTGGCTGGCGAAGAGGTCGAAGCCGTATTGCGCCCTCAAGTAAGGATCGAGCGGCGTGCGCCGAAACCCCCAGCTGTCATCGTTGGTTCCCGCGTAGAGCCAGCCGTTGTGCTCCTGAATCCGCCAGATGTGAGCGTTGAACGGATTGCCGAAGCCATCGGAGAGGCCGCTCAGGGGGAACAGGTAGCCGCGAGGCGTCTGGCGAGGGTTGCCGGAGATGAGGTCCCACGAATCGTTGGCGTTGACGCGGATCAACTCGGAAGAGGGAAGCAGCGTGGTGTACCACCCCGCGCTTCCGACGAAGAGCGCGCCTCGATAGGGGAACATGCTGACAACCGAGGTCTGAACCGGCCCTCGGCCCGCGCCTCCGGTCACGATCGAGGTCAGTTGATACGGCACGTCACCCGTGGCGTTCGTCTTGTAGACGGCGTACCCCGTCGTCGCGTCACCCGCGCCGATGTAGAGGAACCCATTGAACACCGCCAGCTCATAAATCTTCAAAGCCGGTGGTGTAACGAGTCTAAATGTGTTGTTTCCGAGCCAAGGCGTGTCCGATTCCAGGAGGAAGCCATCCCCCGTCAGACCGGGGCTTGCCGTGACATAGAACTTCCCGTTGTAGACCGCGGTGGAACGAAACGTGATGGCGGGGAGTTCGCCCAGCGCCGTACCTGGATCCTGGGGGATCGGGGCGAAGTTCACGCCGTCGGTCGTGCGGAGAATGCGGGGCGGAGGCAAGCCCGGCGTGTATTCACGCGCGCTTGCCCCGACGAGATAAAGCGCCTGGACGCCATTCGGTTCGGTGAATGTCACCATGTCGCGGTAACCGATGTCGAGGGCGACTGATTTTCCCGGCGCGATCGGATTGGGCACCACGGGCGATTGGTAGACCCGCTCCCAATGGGCGGTCTCGGGCGTGAACCGCCAGACCTCGGCGCGAAGATCGAGATCGGCGGGGTCTGGCGCGCAGGGAACGTCTGGGTCGGCGAAGATCGCCTGAAGGGGAATGAGCGCGGGGAAGTAAAAGGCCAGGGTCGCGAATTCGACGCACTGAAAATTGCGGTTCGTCCCGACGTAGAGTTTCCCTTGATACCACTGCATCGACCATGCGTAACTGTTCTGGCGGTCTCCGA
>JBFWRA010000865.1:0-3139 GCA_050249155.1 Isosphaeraceae bacterium
ATGGCGGCGATGTCGCGCCGCTTTCGATTGCAGAGGTGCAGCGCGACCCCTGGGCAAACGCTGACGTGGACCCTGCGGACCTCCTCGCGGTGCGAGGCCAGGGCCAGCAATCGCATGACGTCGATGGACATGCTCTCGACGGTCTTGACGACGCCCGCGCCGTTGCAGTGGGCGCAGTCCTCGTAGACGGAGCGTTTCAGGCTAGGCCTGATGCGTTGCCGGGTCATCTCGATGAGGCCGAAGGCGCTCATTCGCAAGAGTTTGGTTCGGGCGCGGTCGCGTTTGATCGCGTCACGAAGGGCTCTTTCGACGCCGCGACGATGGCGTTCGTCGCGCATGTCGATGAAGTCGTTGACGATGACGCCGCCGAGATCGCGAAGCCGGAGTTGCCGGGCGATCTCCTTGGCGGCCCGCAGGTTCATCTCGTAGGCCGTCTTCTCGGCGTCGTTCTCGACGCGGAAGTTCCCCGAGTTCACGTCGATCGCCACGAGGGCCTCGGTCTGATCGATGACGATCGAGCCACCTTCGGGAAGCGGCACGTGCCTGCGCTGAATCTTGGCGATCTCGTCCTCGATGCCGTACTTGTGGAACAGCGGCACGCGCTCGTCGTAGAGCTTCAAGCGGTTGACGAACTTCGGCATGACGACGCGGAGGAATTCCTGGGCGCGTTCGAATGCCTGGGGTTCGTCGATCCAGATGGTGTCGATCTCGGACGTGAAGATGTCGCGGATGGTCCGCGTGATCATGTCCGATTCCTGATAGATCACGGCGGGCCCTCGGGCCTTCTTGATTCGTTTCAGGATGACCTTCCAGAGCCGGAGCAGGTACGCGAGGTCTCTGGCGAGTTCGCGTTTGGTTCGCTCCAGGCCGGCGGTTCGGACGATGAACCCGAGCCCCTTCGGGGGGTTCAACTCGTTCATGATGTCGCGGAGTTTGCGGCGCTGGGCTTCGTCGGCGATCTTCCGTGAGACGCCGACGCGGTTCAGGCCCGGCATCAGGACGAGGTAACGTCCTGGGATGCTGATGTAGGTCGAGAGCGTGGGCCCTTTCGTGCCGATGCTTTCCTTGATGACCTGGACGAGGACCTCGTCGCCGCGTCGGAAGATCTCCTGGATCGGGGGTTTGAAGGTTCCGCGGCCTCTGCCGGACCGCCCCGCGCCGCGACCGGGCGCCGCGTCGGACTCCCGGTCGTCGCCGCGTCGGGGTCGCGCCTCGGTCGTGCCTCGGAGGCCCATTTCCCGTTCGAGTTCGGCGATCTCCTCGGCTTCCCTGCGAATTTCCTCTTCGAGGCCCGGGTCGATGCCGTCGTCCTCGACGGCGGCCTCGGCGTCGACCGAGTCCTCGTCGCCGTCGGAGAAGTCTCCGTCGGAATCGTCCTCGTCGAATCGACCGAGGTCGGACTCCTCGTCGAAGTCCAGGCCGAGGTCGTCGTCGTCGTCATCGATCGAGGCCGCGGGCCGTTCCCTGGGGGAAGGCTCGGCGCGTCGGGCGGGGACGTTTGGTTGCCGGGGTCGGGTCGCGATCGGTTCCTCGCCGAGGTCGGCGTCGGTTTCCGCCTCGATCTCCTCATCGTCCCGCGACGAGGAATCGGCCGAGCCTGGGGCGCGTTCGCGATCCCGACGGCCGCGACGTCGTCGGCGACGCCGACGGGTTCCGTCCCCCTTGGCCGACGTCGTGGACACGTCCTCGGCCGAGGTGTCTCCGTTGTCGTCGTCCTGGTCGGTCTCCCGATCGCCTCCCCAGTCCAGGGATTCGCCGGGCTCGGTCTCGGGTTCGATCTCGGCGTCGAATCCCTGGGCGAAGGTGTCGGAGCCTCGGACTCGCTCACGGCGGGGGACGTAGCCAGGCTCGCCGGCTCGGTCGTGGGGTTTGGCGCGGTCGCGAGGAGGCTCGGGCTCGAACGCCCTGGGGCGCTCACGCTCGGCGGAGCGGGGTCGTTCCGCCTCCACCTCGGCGGGACGCTCTCGTTCCCGCTCCCGTTCGCGGGGTCGATCGCGATCCTGGGCCCGGGGGCGGTCGGGTTCCGCCTCACGGTCGCCTCCTCGGGAACGGATCGCGGCGCGGCCTCGACGGCGAGGGGGATCGTCACGATCGTCGGTTGACGTCGGATCCAGCGAGGATCGAGGCGATTCGGGCTCGACCGACGCCGGGGAAGTAGGCGCGGCCTCCTCACGATCCCCCGAGGGTTCCGGACCGAAGGGGGGCCGCCCCCCTCGTCCCCTGCCTCGGTTTCGCCGCTGTTCGCGATCACGGTCGAGGGCGGGGGGTTCGACGTCGGGTTCGGGTTCTGGCCCGAACGGCTCGGGAGTGGAGAGTCTGGAACGGCCGGTCTCCTCGTCGTCGAACGGAGGTCGACGGGCCGGGGGAGGGGGCGTGGGGCGTTGGCGCTGAGTCCTGCTGGGCGGGAGGTCCGGGTCGAACGGCTCCGGTTCACGGAACCCGCGGGCCCTGGGGGTCTCGGGTTCGCTCAGGGGTCGAGGCTCGCGTTCGGGGATTCGTTCGCGTTCCCTGGGGGCGTCCTTTTCGCGTTCGGCGGGGCGACGGAACGAAAGGTCGTCGTCCCAGTCGAAGGACGGGGTCGGTGGTTCAGGCCTGGCGGGGACGGGCCGTCGAGGCTCTTCACGCTCGATTCGGGGGAGTTCCTCCCAGACTGGCTCGGCGGGAGTGGGGAGGGGCGTCGGCTTGGCGGCCGCGGGGGGAAGGGGAGGGGGCGGGTCGTCACCGAGGAGCCCCTCGCCGAAGCGCCGGGGTTCGGAACGGTCCCGTCTTCCGCGTTCGGAGCGATCCGGTCGGTCGCGGCCGGAGGGGGGGGAATCGTCGAGATCCCGGGCCTCGGGGCGTGCGGGGCGTTTGCGATCGTCGCGCCGGGGATCGCGTTCCTTGCCTCGCCCGCTTTCACGATCGCGAGGGGTGGGGGCGGCGTCGGCGTCGGCGGCGGCGTGTCGAGCGTAGTACTGGGGTTCGACGTCGGAGACGTGGAGAAAGCCGTTGCGGCCGACGGAGAAGTCGACGAACGCGGCCTGGATCGCCGGCTCGAGGTTGACCAGCCGTCCCTTGTAGATGTTGCCGGTATAGCTTTCCAGGCTGGTGCGTTCGACATAAAGCTCCTCGAGGACGCCGTCTTCGACGACGGCGATCC
>JBFWRA010000866.1:0-3137 GCA_050249155.1 Isosphaeraceae bacterium
CCCTGGCGATCTGGGCCACGGGCCCGTTGATCCAGAACACGTCGACCCAGGCGTCGGCGAATTGGCCAGGGTCGATCGGGAGCCCGGTCATCGCGCAGGCGGATTCGAGAAACTCCGACGTGCCGATTCGTCCCGACTCGTAACGAGGAACCAGGTCGCTCAGACCCGCCGCTTTGACTCGGGCCAGCAGTTCGGTTCCCGAGAGTCCGTGCGGTTCCCCGAGTCGAGCGCAGGCCTTGGCGTAGTCGAAGTGCGCGATCACGTTGCCGAAGTCGAAGAGGATCGCCGGTCGCCTCATCGGGGAAGGGCCTCCTGGACGTTCTCGATCGGCCTCTCGGACGTCGGGTTGGGCGAGTGGGTGGTCGCCAGAGCCTGCCAGATCGCGATCGCCACGGAGGGGCGAACGGTCCGGACGCTCCCGTCGAGGATCAGCACGTTGACTCCTTCCGCGTGGCCGCTCGACGCCCCCATGAACGCGAACTGGCCGTCCTCGCTCACGCAGGACCTCGGCGCGTTGGGAACCATCGCGTGATGATAGAGCGACGATCGCCAACTGGCCTCGACCCAGGAGGAGCCGGCGTCCCCTTTCCAGAATCGCGAGGGGCGTTCGGGGCAGCCGCCGAGGTCCGGAGGCCCCGCGGTGATCGCGTAGTTGCTCGAAGCGATTCGCTCATCCTGACCGGTTCCGAGCAGTCGCTCGGAAAACGCCGCGGTGAACCCGATCCCGTCCCCGTCGTCAACGGTCTCAAGCGAGAGCCTCTGGCCGACCGCGAAGGCGCCATTCCGGCCGTCGATCGTGTCTCCCGCGCAAGCCCGATAGGAGATTGGGGACGGATGCGAAGGTGACGAGGCGTTCGGGTCGCTCAGGCACAGAAAACCAGGCACGCGACCGGCTCGGGGAATGGGTCCCAGGGTCGGCTTCCTGGGCTTGGCCAGGTCGTCGATCGCCTGGAAATCGGGAAGACCCAGGACGTTCAGCATCAGCGCGCAGGGGCCTGGAGTGTCCGTCGCGCTCAGCGAACCGACGAACGGCAACCCCCCCTGGGAGCCGTCGTAAAGCGTGACCGCCTGGCCGATCCTCCTCAGGTTGTCGCGACAACCGGCCAGGCGAGCCCCTTCTCGAAGCCTCGGGAGCGTCGCGAGAATCACCAGGAGCGACAGCGCGACGACCAGCCCCACGACCACGACTTCGATGAGCGTCACGCCGCTCCTTCGTCGGTTGGTCCGAACGCGTCGATTCATGGCCATGTCAAACACACGCTTGGCGATCAAACGTTGTAGGTGGTCGAGGCGGTGGTGCCGCCTCGGCCGGTCCAGTTCGTGTGGAAGAACTCGCCGCGCGGTTTGTCGACGCGTTCGTAGGTGTGGGCCCCGAAGTAGTCTCGCTGGGCCTGAAGGAGATTCGCGGGGAGTCGCTCGGAACGGTACCCGTCGAAGTAGGCCAGGGCGGAGGTCATCGCCGGCAGCGGAACGCCGGCGTTGATCGCCGAGGCGCAGACCCTGCGCCAGCCGGCCTGGGCCCTGGCGATCTCTCCCTTGAAGAAGGGGTCCAGGAGCAGGTTGCGGAGGCCGGGATCGCGGTCGAACGCTTCCTTGATCTTGCCGAGGAAGGCGCTTCGGATGATGCAGCCTCCGCGCCACATCAAGGCGACCGCGCCGTTGTTGATCGTCCAACCCGTCTCCTCGGCCATCGCGTTGAGCAGGGCGTAACCCTGGGCGTAGGAGATCACCTTGCTGGCGTACAGCGCCATCTCGACGTCGTCGATGAACGTCTTGGCATCGCCGTCGAATCGCGAGGGGGGCGGGCCCTGCAGCGCCTTGGAGGCTTCCACTCGCTCGTCCTTTCGCGCGGAGAGGCAACGCGCGAAGACCGCCTCGCCGATCAGGGTGAGGGGTACGCCGAGGTCCAGCGCCGAGGTGACCGTCCACTTGCCCGTCCCTTTTTGACCGGCCTTGTCGAGGATCATGTCGACCATCGGTTCGCCGGTCTCGGGATCTTCAAAGCCGAGAATGTCCCGGGTGATCTCGATGAGGTAGCTGTCCAGCGGCCCGGTGTTCCAGCGGGCGAACACCTCGCGCATCTCGGCGGGGCTCATGCCGAGCAGCGAGCGCATCAGGTCATACGCTTCGCAGATCAGTTGCATGTCGCCGTATTCGATGCCGTTATGGACCATTTTGACGTAATGCCCCGCGCCCTCGGGGCCGACCCAGTCGCAGCAAGGGGTCCCGTCGGCGACCTTCGCGGCGATGGCCTGGAAGATCGGTTTGACGGCGGGCCAGGCGTCGGGGTTTCCTCCCGGCATGATCGAGGGGCCCTTGAGCGCGCCTTCCTCGCCTCCCGAGACGCCCGTTCCAATGAACAGGATGCCCTTGGCCTTCAGGTCGCGGGTCCGCCGGGTGGTGTCGGGGTGGTGGGTGTTTCCGCCGTCGATCAGGATATCGCCCGGTTCGAGCAAGGGGACCAGTTCATCGATCACGGCGTCGACGGCCGGACCCGCCTTGACCATGATCATGATTTTACGGGGTCGTTTCAACGACGCGACGAGTTCCTCGACGGTGTGCGCCCCCACGAGTTTCTTGCCCTGGCCCCGCCCTTGAAGGAAGGCGTCGACCTTCGAGGTCGTGCGGTTGAACACGGCCACGGTGTAGCCGTGGCTCTCCATGTTCAGGACGAGGTTCTCGCCCATCACGGCGAGGCCGATCAGGCCGATATCGGCGGTTGGGTTGGTGCTCATGGTCGTGGGCTTAGCCTTTCCGGTACGTCTGCGGGGTGTAAGGCGCGAGCCGGGTCGGAGCGAAGACCTTCTTGATCCTGGCGAACCGGACGAGGCCGTCGACCATGGGGATGGAGACCCAGTCGTTTCCGATCAAGGGGCGCGCGTACGCGAGGAATTCGTCGGTGACGTCGATCCCGCTCGGCGCGATCCAGTGCTTGGGGAAGAAACGCTCCGAATTCGCCACTTTCTCCAGGGGCGCCTTGTCGAATCGGACGTTGTACGAGGTGGCGTTCGTCTCTCGAAGGATCGTGGCCATCCAGCCGTTCCCCTCGCTCCTGGCCACCTCGACGGCGTGGCAGCCGACGCCGTAGGCCTCGTCGAGGTCGACGACGCTCGCGTACGCGATCGCGTTGCGCTGGT
>JBFWRA010000867.1:0-3132 GCA_050249155.1 Isosphaeraceae bacterium
CCCCCACTTCACCATTCGTCCACGACTTGACTTTCGCCATGCCGACTCCTCCTCGATCGGACCAGCCAGCCTCGCGCCTCGCGGTCACCTCGCCACTCAGGGTAACCTATTTTTTGTACAGTAAATCGCGAAACCGAGAGTGTGGCGGGGTTTTTCGGGGAATGGGCCCCTCGACGTCAACGGCGTACGGGCACCCTTCCCCTCACCATAGGACATATGAGGAGAGCATACCGGCACCCGTTCGCGACGCAATGGAGTAGCCGGCGCGCGTGGTGGACCTTGAGCGTTGGGAACTCGTCAAGCGCGCCGGGGAATGGCCCTGTCGGCTGGTGGAGAGCGGCGGTGCCGCGGTTTGGCTAGCGAACCACGATCTGATTGACCAGTCCCAGACCGAGGACTCCGTCCGCCATTTCGAGGGCGGCCTGAAGGACGAGTTGCTTGGCGTGGTAGGTGCGGCAACGGCCTCGAAGGACGACGTTTCCATCGACGCAGTCCACGTGCAGATCGCTGATCCGCCCGCAGGCGGAGCGTTCGATGTGGCGCTCGAGGCGCTGGGCGAAGTCATTCGGTGGGGGTGTGGAATCGGCGTTCGGGACGGCTGTGGAGAGCGGAGGTCGTCGCATGTCGTCATTCCCTGAGAGCGACGCGTCCGGGCCCTTGCCTCATCCCTGGCAGGGCGAGCCGATCAGCCAGATTCACCGTTGCGAGCATGACGGCACCCGGTGGCGGGAGTCGTCGCGAAGCGGGCGGTGACGGCCGTCGGAGCATGGATACAGGGCGCTTGACCCTGGGCGACGTCGCTCTGACAGTTCTTTGTACCTGTCTCGCGATGCAACTGTGGATTCATTCGGCTGTGGGTCTTTCCTCCACTTGCTACCTCACGAAAAGACCCACGGTTTCATTGTTGGGTTGACCTCCGGGCGATTTCAACGGCGCACCGAGAAAAAAAACGATGATCCGAGGCGGATGACTAAAAACCTTGATGCGAGGACTCCCCGAGATCGGGTGAAACTGCCCTTCCTCGATTGGGCGGGATCGGTACACTACCCCCCCAGACCCGTACCGGCGGATTTTCCCTTGCGCGGGATTCGCGACAGGGTCGGCCGCCTTCGCACCGTCGCGCTCGCATGCCCGGTCCGAAGGCGACGTCCAAGAGCGGAACCGCGTCGCCAAGGGAGTGTGATCGGGAAGACGGGCCGTCCGCCCCCCGCGACGGAATCGCGACCACGGGGCCGTTCGTTCCCAGGGAGGGGACCGAGAGCCATGGGCCGGCGACTGAGTCGACAAAACGGGACGGCGAGGCTCCTCGCCCTGGCGCTGGTCGCCTGGGTCGGGCTCGCCCTCACGGTGGCGACCGCCCGGGCGCAAGCCCCGACGTCGCTCCCCTCGGAATTGCCGGCCGATTTCCTGAAAAAGGCCGATGGCAAGGACATGGGGGTGGACCCTCCAGGGAGCCCGGGCCTCGAGGTTCCGGCGGGGCCGCCCTCCCAGGCCGACCTGCCCGACCTCCCCGGCGTCCTTCCGCCGCCCGAGGTCGAGCGGGTCCTCGGGAACGCCGCTCCGGCGAAGATCGACCCCGCGACGGTCCCCGCGTCGACGGAGGAAGTCCCCTCGGCCGCGCCCGGCCCGGCCCCCGCGTCGCCTCCGCCGGTCGAGTCTGGCGCGACGCCCGCTCCCCGGGACCCCGAGGTCGAGCCCACACAATCGCCCGCGAATCCCGTCGCGGGGGCGACCCCCGCCGCGACCGGTGCCGGAGGTTTGCCCCTGGCCGTCGAGAAGCCTGGCGAGCCTCCCCCGGCCACGCCGACCTCGCCCAAGGGGGACGCCGCGTTCGTCCTCTCGCCCGACCGTCTTCCGTTCGGTAGGCAGACCGTCGGTTTGACCCTCGACGTGGTCGCCCCCCAGTTCATCAACCTTCAGCGCGAAGCCACCTTCAAGGTCGTCGTCAAGAACTCCGGCCAGTCCGAGGCGATGGGGGTCGTGGTCCGCGACGAGTTGCCCGAGGGGTTGGCCTACGTCTCCAGTCAGCCCGAGCCGACGCGGATCGGCAACCTCTTGAGTTGGGAGTTGGAGACGATCCCGGCCGGCTCGGAGCGAACGATCAGCCTGACCGTCAAGCCGACCCGCACCGGCTCGTTCGACCATGCCGCCACGCTCTCCATGAAGGCGGGGGCCAAGAATCGCACGCAGGTCCGCGAGCCGAAGCTCAAGGTCGAGCAATCCGTCAGCACGACCCGCGTGCTGAAGGACCAACCCGTGCAGTTCAAGATCGTGGTCTCCAACCCCGGCGACGGCCCGGTTCGCAACGTCACGGTGCAGGCCAAGCTCAGCCCCGGGCTGCGGCACGAGTCGGGAGCGGGTAACGATCAGAACCTCTTCGAGCAAACGATCGACCTCATCAAACCCGGCGATCGACTGGTGCTGGACACCCTGGTGGCCGACGCCGTGCAAGGGGGCGAGCAGTCATGTCACGTCGTCGCTCACAGCGACGACGTGGTGCCCAACGCCGCGGAGTCCAGCAGCCAGCAATCCGTGACCGTGATCGAGCCCAAGCTCGACCTGACGATCACCGGCCCGAAAGATCGCTACACCGACACGCTGGCCTCCTACGAGATCGTCGTGACCAACCCAGGAACCGCGACGGCGGAGAACGTCAAGGTACAGGCCACCTTGCCGATCAGTGGCAGACTGTACGCCCTGCCGACGGGGGCGCGGTTCGACCCGCAAACCCGCCGGCTCTCCTGGTCGCACGGCCCCCTGGAGCCCGGTGGCAAGGTAAGCTACACGTTTCAGTTGAGAATGGGGGGCGTGGGGCTTTACGAGGTCGCGGCCGAGTCCAAGGCCGACGGCGGGGTCGGAGCGCAAAAGATCGCGCACACCGACGTGACGGGTTTGGCCGACGTCGACCTGACCGTCTCGGAGAATCGTCGGTTCATCGACGTGAACGATTCGACCACGTTCGTCATCAAGGTCATGAACCGCGGCACCGCGGACGCCACGAATCTTCTGATCTCGGGCAAGCTCACCGACACGATCGTACCGATCGAGACCAGTGGCACCGAGACTCGGGTGAAGTGGAACGAGAAGGAATCGACGCTGAGTTTCCCGCTCATTGAACGGCTTGGTCCTGGC
>JBFWRA010000868.1:0-3121 GCA_050249155.1 Isosphaeraceae bacterium
AGGAGGCTCACGCTCTCGTGGGTCCTGGCGGCTCTGGTGATCTCGACCGCCGGCTGTGGATCTCACATCGGCACCACCGCGGCGAGTTTCCTCCGTCGGATTCGCGAGGACGCCGATCCGAACATGCGGTATCTCGCCTACGCGAAGCTCGGGTCCCCCAACTGTTACGACAGCGAGTCCCAGAAGGACGAGGCCGCGCGCGTTCTCATTGACAGGCTTGAGAAGGGGAAGGAACCCGTCGCCTCCCGGGCGGTGATCTGCAAGACGCTGGGATTCCTGGCTCGACCGCTCGCGCGGGACGCGATCCTGAAGGCGGTGCGCGACCCCGAGGCCGTGGTCAGGGTCGAGGCGTGCCGAGCGCTGGGTACCGTCGGCAAGACCGAGGATGCCACGGTGCTCGCCCGAATCATGGCGACCGACACGTTGGAGGACTGCCGAGTGGCCGCGGTCGAGGCCCTGGGCGCGTTGAGGCCCGACGATCCCCGGATCGCCAGGGTTCTCGCCGAGGGCATGGTCCAACCCGACCCCGCGATCCGACTCGCCTCGGTGAAGGCGCTTCGGGCCATCACCGGCCAGGACCTGGGCCTGGAACCAGGGCCCTGGATGGAACTCGTCGCGCGCCTCGAAGGTGGCCAGGTCGCACCCGGAAGTGGTGAGGGCCCAGGATCGCCCGAGTCCTCTGCCCCTGGCGAGGATTTGCCGATCGTGTTGGCCCCCTCGTCGACCGCCACAGGGCGCGACCCCTCGGCCAAGGCCGCGTCGTATCCGCCTGAGGTGCCTCCCTATCGCCTCCCCGGCGAGGATCGCTGAGACGTCCGCGCACCCCGCATGGTCGGACCGACCCATTCCGTGCGATAATCAAGCGTCCGGTTGAACTTCCAAGGGACCAATCGTGTCGGATTGGGGTTCACCTCGGGGCTCGGTCGAGGCGGGGCACGGTGGGTTGGGACGATCAGGGCGTCATGGACAAGCACACGCTGGAATTGCTGGAATTCGACAAGATCCGCGCGTTGGTCGCCTCCCGGGCGGCGTGTTCGCTCGGCAAGGACCGCGCGCGGCGCATGGAGCCCAGCGTCGATCCCGGGGTCGTGCGGAACGATCAGGCGCTCACCGGCGAGATGTCCGAGGCGCTCTCTTCGGGCCTCCACCCCCCCTTCGGTGGACTTCATGACGTGCGTGGCCAGGTCCGACGCGCTCAGGTCGGGGCGACCCTCACCCCGGAGGAGCTGGCGGAAACCGTCGAGACCCTCCGGGCCGTTGGCAACCTGGACCGTTGGCTGAACCGAGTCGGCGACGAGTTCCCCAGGCTGGGGAGCCTCAAGCGGGGTGTCGGTGAGTTCTCGGGGCTGGTGAACGCGATTGAGTCGTGCATCGACGCGCGAGGCAAAATCCTCGACACGGCCAGCCGGAAGCTCTCCGAGATCCGTCGCGAGATCGGCCAGGTGGAGGAACGCATCCAGGAGACGCTCCGAAGGATGCTCCGATCCGCCGAGATCCGCCGCATCCTCCGCTATCCGAACTTCACGATGGTCGGGCATCACTACGTCCTGCCCATCGCCAAGGATCATCGCGGAGAAATCCAGGGCTCCGTCCATCGCACCAGCTCAAGCAACGAGACGGTCTTCATCGAACCCCAGGCCATCGCCGAACAATCCGCGCAGCTTTCCTACCTTCGCTCGCGCGAGGAGAAGGAGGTCCGTCGCATTCTCCGGTGGCTCAGCGCCCAGATCGGGCAAGTGGCGGACTCCCTGCTCGGAACGCTCGAAACCCTGGGGGAACTCGATTTGATCCATGCGAGGGGCCGGTACGGTCTCGACTATCGGATGAATCCCCCCGACCTCAACACCGAGGGCCGACTCGCGATCCGAGGGGCCAGACACCCACTGCTGGAAGCGCTCTTCCGGGGCGATCCCGCCGTGACCAACGCTCCACTCCAACAGGAGGATTCCGTCGCGGTTCCCCCGGAGGTCGACGCATCGCCGCGACCGACCCCGAACGTCTCGCCCTCCGCGGCCAGGACCGTGGTTCCGATCGACGTCCACCTGGGTTTACGGTTTCAGATCCTGATCATCACGGGGCCGAACACGGGCGGAAAAACGGTCGCGTTGAAAAGCGTGGGCCTCCTGGCGGTGATGGCCCAGTGCGGCCTGCACATCCCGGCGCATCAGGGGTCGCAACTCCCGATCTTCGACCAGGTCCTCGCCGACGTCGGCGACGAACAGAGCCTCGAACAATCCCTGTCGACCTTCTCCTCCCACGTCAAGCGCGTCACCGAGATCCTCGGCGAGGCGACGGAGCGCTCACTGGTCCTCCTGGACGAGATGGGGGCGGGCACCGACCCCGCGGAAGGGGCCGCGCTCGGCAGGGCGATCCTCGACGAGCTGGATGGGATTGGGTGTCGGGCGATGGTCACGACGCACATCGGAGACCTCAAGACCTACGCCTTCACGAATCCCAGGGCCGAGAACGCGGCGGTCGAGTTCGACCTGGAAACCCTCCGTCCCCTCTTCACGCTTCATATCGGAGATATCGGTCAATCCAACGCCCTTCAGATCGCGAGGCGGCTCAAACTCCCTGAGCATGTGGTCGATCGGGCGAGTCGTTATCTGGAACGGAGCAGGGGAGGGAACCTCCCCGAGATGGAGATCGTGCAAAAACTTCGGAAGGACGCCGAGACCGCTCGCCAATCCGCGCTCTCGGCGCAGGCCGAGGCCGAACGCAGTCGAGAGGCCCTGAATCAGCGGCTCACGGACCTCCAGCGGCAGGCGGAAAACGACGCCAGGATCGCCGACGCCCGCGAACGGCTTCAGCCGGGAGATCGCGTCGTGGTTCCCCGGTTCGGCTACGACCGACCTGGCCGAGTCGTGAAGATCGACCCCAGGAAACGGCTCGCGGTCGTCGCCGTGGGCCAGATGCAATGGGACGTCAAGATCGACGAACTCATTCCGCAACTGATCCGGAACCCCGAGGTCACCGAGACTCCCACGTCCAGGGCCAAAGGCCCGTCGCCGCGGCCTGGCGGCCGACTCGAGGATTTCCGGGACGATTGAGCCTCGCCTCAGGAAGACCTGGGACCTTTCAGGTAGATCACGCCCAGCGGCGGCAGCGTCAACTCGACGTG
>JBFWRA010000869.1:0-3114 GCA_050249155.1 Isosphaeraceae bacterium
CCCTCGATCGAATCGCCGTAGAGCGCCCAGTCGGTCCGCGAGATCACCCCGCGCGTGACGGCCAGGCCGTTGCCGCCGACCGGGAATCCGTAAACCGCCACCTGCGCGTTGGACGCGGGTCGTTTGGCCGAGGTGGGCATCGGAGGGTGACTCTCGAAGAACTCGGGCTCGTCGAGAGTCAGGGTCGCGAGGTCGATTCCCGGCCCGATCGTGGCCACTTTCGCGTCGATCCGGTCTCCTCCCTGATGGTCCGCCACGGTGATCTCGGTGGCGTAGAGCACCAGGTGAGCGCTGGTGAGCACGCGGTTGCCCTCGATCACGACCCCGGTCCCCGAGGTGTCGATGGCGTTCTGCCGGGCCCAGGGACGCAAGGGGTTGGGAAGCCTGACGGTCGCGAAGATTCGCACGACCGAGTTTTCCGGCCCCGCGGCGCGCGTGGGAACCGGGTTTGCCGCGATCGCTCCGGACAGGGCGATCACCAGTCGAACGACCACGCTTGGGGAGACGCGCATCGGTCACCTCGGGTGGGGGGCTGCCCGGGCCGCCCCTGGCCGTCGTCTCGTGATCGAGGTGAACGCGGCGGGGGCGAAGGCCGAGAATGGGCTTCTCACTCCAGAGTACGGTTGGGATCGATGGGATTCAAAGTATTTTTTTGTCGCATCCCTTTCGCGGCTTGGCCGCCACTCCGTCCCGCGTCCCCGCCGCGCGGTCCCGGGGAGGACTTCGGTGACGCCCCCGCCTGGCACTTCGATTATCATGGCCGTTCGGACCGGCCTCCCGAGACGTCCGGGGAGCGATTCCGCTCCGGTCCAGGCTTCTTCCCGTCGAGGTCGGCGATGCGACGCACGTTCGTGGTCTTCGTGTTCGTGATCCTGGGCGTGAACGTGGAGGCCACGGAGGGTTCGGGCCCATCCGAGGGAACGGCCCGCGTGCTGATCCGCCCGGCCCGGGTCTTCGACGGCCGAAGCGCCACGCCCCGCGAGGGCTGGGTCGTCCTCCTCCACGGAGACCGCGTCGAGCGCGTCGGTCCCGAGGCGGAGGTCCCGCCGCCGGAAGGCGCGCGGGTCGTCGACCTGCCCGGCGCGACGCTCTTGCCTGGCTTGATCGATGCGCATACGCATGTCCTCCTCCATCCCTATGAGGAAGCGTCCTGGAACGACCAGGTGCTCAAGGAGCCGCTGGCCCTGCGCGTCTGCCGGGCGACGAACCACCTCCGGGCGGCGCTCGATTCCGGGTTCACCACGGTGCGCGACCTGGGCACCGAGGGGGCCGGCTTCGCCGACGTCGGGCTGAGACAGGCCGTGGCCGAGGGGATCGTTCCTGGCCCGACGATGCTGATCGCCACCCGGGCGATCGTCGCCACCGGCAGCTACGCGCCCAAGGGATTCGCCCCTGAGTACGACATTCCCCAGGGGGCCGAGGAGGCCGACGGCGTCGATGCGCTCATCAGGGCCGTTCGCGACCAGATCGGCCGGGGGGCCGACTGGGTCAAGGTCTACTGCGACGTCGCGATGGGAGGCGAGAAGGTCCGCCCGTCGTTCACGCTCGAGGAGCTGAAGCGGATCGTCGAGACCGCCAGCGCCACCGGCGTGCCGGTCGCCGCGCACGCCGTCTCGCGCGAGGGGATGAGGCGAGCCGCCCTGGCCGGCGTGGCGACCATCGAGCACGGCGACGGCGGCGACGCGGAGGTCTTTCGCCTGATGGCCGAGCGCGGAGTCGCCCTGTGCCCGACCCTCGCGGCGGCCGAGGCGATGAGCAAGTACGCCGGCTGGAAGCCGGGGGTCGACCCCGAGCCCGAACGCCTTCGCGCCGCCAAGAAGGCCGTCCAGGCCGCCAGGGCCGCCGGCGTGACGATCGTCAACGGCAGCGACATGGGGGTCTTCGCCCACGGCCAGGGGGCTCGCGAACTGGAACTGCTGGTCGACTCGGGATTCAGCCCGGTCGAGGCGATCCAGGCCGCGACCGTCGTGGCCGCCAGGGTGCTCAACCGCGCCGATCAGATCGGGACCATCGAGGTCGGCAAACGCGCCGACCTTCTGGCCGTGGAGGGAGATCCCACCCGGGAGATTCGGGCCTTGCGGAGCGTCAAGAAGGTCTGGATCGGGGGGGTCGAGCGCACTCCCGCGGCGGTCTCGCCCTGAGGGCCCTTTGGGTTCGTTCAGGAACAGACTGGTAACACGTTCCCGACATACCCGCGAGGAGTGGCTGGGGTCTCGGTACGAAACGCCGACAAAACGCCCCGCACATAATACAGGGGTTTGGGGAAACCTGCGAAGCCCGACCGGAGCCTGGCCCGCTTTCAAGTCTTACCCAAACCCCCAGGATGCCGTGAAGGAGTAGGAACGTCCCCTTCACGCCCCCCGTCCCCTTCACGCCCCAGGGAAACGCGACCGGGGCCCGCCCGGGCCGGCGCCCCCGGGGGGGACGAGGGGCACCGGCGCCGAACCGGGTCGGCCCGGCTCAGTCCGACTGGGGCTTCCATTCCGTGCCGTCGGTGAAGCCGACCTTCGAGGCGCGGAACGTGGCCGAGGCCGCGCCTTTGGGGACGAAAAAGCCGGCCTCTTTCCACTCCCGCTCGTCCTGCCGCTGGACGAGATGCGGCTCGAAATGGAAGTTCAGTGGCGACCTGTCGCGGAGGGCCTCGCCGGAGGCGTCGAAGAAGGTCTTGTCCAGGACGAGGCTCCGGACGTCCTTGTTCGAGTGGTTGACGATCCGGATCAGGTACGGCCTGGAATCGGGGAACACCTTCTTCTGTTGCTCGTCCTTCTCCTGGAACCGGACGAACTCGGCGGAGACCGGGGCGTCGTGGCCCGAGAAATCGAGCGTCGTCAGGGCGACGGGCATCCGGGCGAAGTCCTTCAGCGGAATCCGGTCGAGCTGGAACTTCAGCGTGATCAGCTCCAGGTCCTGGAAGACCTTCACCTCGATGACGGCGGGCCTGGCCTCGCCGGGCGTGTCGATCATGGCCGTCTGCCCGGGGAGCCCGAGGTCGCCGGCGAGGGGACGTCCCTTCGCGTCGCGGGCGAGACACGCGAAGACGATGTCTGCCGAGGGGGGCGTCACTCCAGGTAGAGAGGGCGCCGACGGCCCGTCCGTCCCGACTTGCAACGCAAG
>JBFWRA010000870.1:0-3113 GCA_050249155.1 Isosphaeraceae bacterium
GGTGATTCACCATGTTCGCCAGCAAGTCCATCGCGAAACTGACTCGCTCCCTCAGCCACTTCCGCGACGACGAGAACGGCATGGAGACCCTGCAGACGGTCGCCGTCATCACGGTGGCCGCGCAGATCCTCCTCTTCGCGTACAAGTACGTGTGGGGCGACGCTTCGGGAGGCATCAAGGCTTGGACGATGAAAATCGTCGGAGACGTCCGCGGGATGGACGTGTCGTCAGAATAGTGTTACCCGCGGTTTTCGAGGTCCAAAGCGGGTGCCAGGATGGCTTCAGTCGATCTGGCACCCCGACGTGTTTATGAACATGTCCTGACATCCGTTTCACCCTCACCCGGCGTCTCGTGAAGATCACGACAGCCGGGTCCTTTCTTGATCTCCACAAGTCGACCCCGGATCGGAGGCGATGATGTCTCGTCGTGGTATAGCGTGGGGCCTGACGTTGTTCGGGCCGCTAGCCCTGGCACCGGCCTGGAGCGCGTGCGTCTCGGCTTGCTTCGGGCCGTCGGCGCTGGCGACCCGAACGGGGTTCACGATGGTCCTGCTGCTGGCGACCTCGGCCGTGACGGACGTCGTTCACGGCAAAATCTACAACTGGGCGACCGGTGGAGCTCTGATTGGGGCCTTGCAGATCAACCTGGCGGCCGGGCTCGGCGCGGCGGCGCAGCCGCTCGGTGCGATCGGCCTCCACGCGAGCCTGATGGGTGGGTTGGCGTGCTTCCTCGCGCTGCTGCTGGTCTACGGCGTCGCCGGGGGCGGTGCCGGCGACGTGAAGATGGCCGCCGCCCTCGGCGCTCTACTCGGCGCGCATCAGGGTTTCACGGCCCTGTTCTTCGCCTACTGTTCCGCCAGCGTCTTCGCGCTCGGCCTGGCCGTTCACACCCTCGGCCCCTGGCCGTTTCTCCGCCTGGCGTTCCGGCTTTGCGGCGTGACGGTCTTCCCCGACTCGACCGGCCTGTCGGTCGAGGGGCGTCGGCGTCTGCTCGCCCGGCCGATCCGGCTCGGACCCTTCTTCGCGGCGGGCGTCGCCCTGTCCTTCATTCAGGAGTCGATCCTATGAGAATCGACAAATGCGATGGCGGCCGCCGTCCCCGTGGCGCGGCGAGCCTGGAGATGGTGATCGCGACAAGCCTCTTCATCCCTGTCGCCATCATCACGTTCCTGATGGGCTGCCAGGCGTACGGGAACCTGCATGCCTTGATCGGGACGGCCCTGGCCTGCCCGATCTTTTGAAACCGGGCCACTCCGGAGGAATCCCATGTCGATCCGAATGATCCACCGAGTCCGCCGGGTCCTGATCGTCGAGCGAGGCGCGGCCTACTCGGTTGGCCTCGTCATGACGATCCCCGTGATCCTGATCTCGCTCTGCCTGATGGTCGAGGCGGCGATGATCCTTGAATGCAAGCTCGCCGTGTCCTACGCCTCCCATTGCGCCGCCAGAGTGTACGTGGTCTGGGGCGGGACCCATCCTGATTCTCCCGACCTCGTCGCGGAGAAGACCCGCCAGGCCGCGATCCAGGCGCTGACACCGTTCGCCAGCTCTCACCCGATGCACCGATTCGATACCACTCCCCCGCCAGAATCCGCGGCCCTGGTCGCGGCCTATGAATCGAGTGGCGGTGCCGACACCAAGGGTGGAAAGCTCCTCGCCGCCAAGTTCACCTACGCGGCGCAACCGGAGGTCGTCACGGTCAAGATCGACGGCCGAAAGCTCGGGGACCGCGCGGTGGGCCTCAAGAAGCTTCAGCCTCTGAGCCAGGTGAGGGTCACCGTCCGCTACGAGTTCCCGTTCACAGTTCCTGTGATCGGGCGGGTGCTCGGCCACCCCGCCCCGACCAAGGAGCCGAAGTTCCGCACCTACACGATCGCATCGACAACCACCATGCCGTTCGAGGGCTTCCTCGGTGACGGCGGAAAACTGGGGATCGACTATGCGCCTCACTAACGCGGTCATGGGCCGGCTCGCCGCTCTCGGCGACGACGAGCGGGGGGCCATGTCGTTCGGCTCGATCGTCGCGATGCTGTTCCTCTCGGTGCTGATCGGCTTCCTCGCCAACGTCTCGAACGCGGTCAATCAGAAGGTCGAGGCGCAGAACGCGGCCGACGCCGCCGCCTATGCCGGCGCGCTCTGGATGGCACGGGGGATGAACACGGTCACCGCGACCAACCACCTGATCGGTGAGATGCAAGGCCTGGTCGTCATCCACGAGGCGATCGCCGGCCCCGACCCTCTCCTGGTCAATGCGCTTGGAGAGGACATGGGCTCTTTCCTGGATAAGCTCGAGAAGGCGGACCTCCTGAGTCTCGTGCCGGGCGGCTCCATGACACCGAACTTGCCCCAGGATTTGAACGACGCCATGCTCGTGCCGCCCTTGCCCTGGGAACCGCTGAGCGTTTACTCGATCGCGGGCACCTCGCTCCTCGAAGTCGTCTCGCTCCGCTACGCCGGGATTCCCACGGGATTCGTAAGCGCCTTCGAAAGCGCCCTCAAAGGCAAGTTTCTGGAGACGCTGAAGTCGTTCGGCTCCCCGAAGGGAGGAGGCGGGAAAACCAAGTCGGAAGGAGGTCTGCCGGGCGACTACGAACTGGTCAAGAACGGGCTCTCGGCCAGAGCTGTCGGCGGGGCGGTGCTGAATGGCTTCGTTCCGGTGGCGACGATGGTTCTCTCCGGCGGCACCGTCGGTGAGGGGAAGATCCAGCTCAAGGAGCACCTGGACCTGCTGTACAAGGTGCAGGTCATCGCGGCTTCCCTCGGACTTCAGGAGCTCGTCCAGGCGCTCAACGCCGTGGAGGGCTACATCGTCGCCGAGTGGGCGGGGCTGACGGCCCTGGAGATCGCCGCCGCGGCGACGATGCCCCTGAAGACGATGCTCATCCAGGAGATGATCCCCAACGCTCGCCGCTTCCAGGACGACGTGGTGAAACTCGTCCCGGTGATCGCCGAGGCGACGGCGCTCGACCTCGCCAGGCGCAATGGCTGCGACGTCGAGCTTCCTCCGGGCGTCGCCCGTCTTCCCGTCGTCCCCGAACGGTTCGAGTACTACCAGCCGAGCGACGTTCCCGTGCTCGGCGAACTCGCCTCGGTGCGAGTGGGGCCGATCAACG
>JBFWRA010000871.1:0-3112 GCA_050249155.1 Isosphaeraceae bacterium
GACTGGCCCACCAGCGAAGGATCGCAGGGCCCCGGACCCGAAGGGCCTGACCCTCCTCCGATTGATCGATCGATCGAACCGCGACGAACCCGGCCGGCCTCCCTCGCGCTGGAAGAACTTCCCCAGTTCTTCCTTGCGGGGGAAGGGCGGCCGTGGTTCTTAAAAGGGAACGATCCTCGAGGCCAGACTTCTCGCCGTCAGCCCCTGGGCTCGCGAGTCGCGGAAGTCCATGGAAATCTGGCGAACAGGGATCTTGATCCCCACGCCCCTCATCGGAGGTCGCTCCAGGAGGCATGTGACGTGACCCAGCGCGCCTTGAACTTCTCAACGTATGACGAGGCGATCGCCGAGATCGAGCGGCTCGAACGGACCCCCCATCAGAGGCTCGGAAACTGGTCCCTCGGTCAGGCTTGCCGACATCTCTCCTATTTCTATCGCGGTTCCCTGGACGGGTTCGGCTTCATGCTGCCGTGGCCCATTCGGCGGTTCATGGGCAAGCCCCTGCTTCGGAAGATCCTCCACGGTCAGCCGTTGCCGGTCGGTGCCCGAACCATCCCGAAGTCCGTCCCGCCCCCGACGGTGGACGAGGCTTCCGAAATCGCGGAGGCCAAGGCGTCCCTCGCCAGACTTCGTGACGCCACCGAACCGCTCCACCCATCCCCCCTGTTCGGATCGCTCTCCCCGGAGGAGTGGAGGGGAATGCACCTTCGTCATACCGCGCATCACCTCGGCTTCCTTCTTCCCTTCGACACGGAGAACCCAGGGTGACCGCCGGTCGCGCGCAGGTCGTCCTCTTCGAACCCGAGATCGCCGCGAACGTCGGGGCGATCGGCCGCACCTGCGTCGCGGCGGGGGCGACCCTTTGGCTGGTCCGTCCCCTGGGATTCCGCCTGGACGACAAGCAACGCAGGCGAGCCGGGCTGGACTACTGGGATCGCCTGGACGTGCGGCTGGTCGACGGCCTGGATCAGGTCGTCGAGGCCCTGGGGCCCGACACGCTCTGGTCGTTCACGACCAAGGCCAGCCGGCGTCTCTGGGACGCGAGGTTCGTCGACGGCGACGCGCTGATCTTTGGTCCCGAGAGCCGCGGACTCCCCGCGTGGTGGCGGGACGCTCAGCCTCCCGATCGCCTCCTGAGGATTCCCATGACGCCCGAGGCCCGCAGCCTCAACCTCGCGAGCGCCGTGGCGATCGGACTCTACGAGGCGATTCGACAGCTCGACGGGATTTCATAATCCGCCGTCAAGATCCTCCCGGATCGTGGGAAGATACTTCTCGGCCGAGGCGGTATTGACCAGAACCACGCGGTCATTCGGTCTGAGCATCCCCCGATCGGCCAGTTCGGGGAGGGCGGCCAGGGTCGCCGCGCCTTCCGGCGACCAGGCGAACCGACGATCACGCCACTCCTCCCGAATCACGGCGTGGATGCGCTCGTCGGAAACCGCCAGAGCCAGACCCCCGGTGTCCCTGATAATCCGCAAAACGTTGATATGCCCCGTGTTCCGCGCGACGTTCAGGCCCGTGGCGATCGTCGCCCCGGGAGGGATCGGCGTGACGTCCGCGTCCCCCGACTCGAACGCCCGAACGATCGGCTTGGTCGCCACGCTTTGCACGCAAATCATCCTGGGCCGGTCGGGGCCCACCAGCCCCAGCGCCTCAAGCTCATCGAACGCCTTGGCCATTCCCACCACGCCCGTACCCCCTCCGGTCGGGTACACGATCACGTCGGGAAGTTGCCAGACGCGCTCGGACAGTCGATCACCCACGGGTTCCGCCATCTCCAGTCCAAGCGTCTTCTTGCCCTCGGTCCGCCATCCGGGTTCCTGAAACGTCGCGACGCTGAAGTACCCCGCGGGAACATAGTGCGATTTGACGCGTTCGCCGCAATCGATGATCGTGCCGGGAACGAGTTCCAGCGTCACGTTCGCCGGAAAACGCGCCGCGAGCCCGGCGACGTTTCCCAGGACGGGAGCGTCGGTCTCGGGAGACATGACGACCGCCGCTGAGAGCCCCGCCGCCACCGCGTACCTGGCCAGGGCGTCCCCCGCGTTGCCCTGCGTCGGGACCGCGAGCTTGGACAGCCCCAACGCGCGGGCCATCGAGACGGTCACCGCCATCCCTCGGTCCTTGAACGAGAGCGTTGGATTCGCCCCAAATCCGGGACAGGGCTTCCCTTCGTCCTTGACTTCCAGTCGAATGCCGAGTCGCGAGGCCAGGGGATGTGCGTAAGACAGGCAGGGTGTGTGCCCTTCGCCAAGACTCACGACGTGACGTTGGTCCTCGGGATCGTCGACGTCCAACGGCAGCAGCCCACCGAACCGCCAGAGGTCGCGACGTTCGGGTTTCCACCAGCCGTCCGCCCCGCGTTCCGCCTTCAAACGCTCCAGGTCGATCGCGATCTGGACCGGACGATTGTCGACCGGACACAGATTCATGACCCGATCGACGGGCCAGGTCGTGCCGCAAGTCGAGCAAAACAAATGAGATCCATATCGCATCGTTGGGTCCACCACGCCAGGGTGCCTCGCCACGTCATACTTCGAAGTTTCGGATTGTATCAGAGCCTGGCGAGACCCGAGCCGCATCGGCCACGATTCTCGGGTGATTCCCGAATAAGTTCGTCCGTGAGGCGTCTCACCTTGGTCCTCCGAGCGATGACGCCCGGATTTGCCCGAAAGGGGACCGTCCCCTTCTAGGCCCTCGACCGGCCTGGCAATTTCAGGTGAGTTCAACGTTCCACAGCCTGGCTCTCGATGGACGGCCAGGCGATACGTCCTCGGTTCGGATTTCGTGCTTCAAGAGGTTTCTCGATCACTCACTGAAAGGTTATCCCGTGACTGATTCGCTCCGTCCTGTCGTTTGGGTCGCCGCGCTGGCCCTTGGTGGATTGCTTCCTCCCGGAGGGGCTCGAGCCGACGAACCGAAGGATTCGAAGGCTGACGAGGTGCCGACCTACAACCTGCTCGAGGCCATGGACAAGGGCCTGGTGACCGTCGCCGCCGAGGGGGACGGCCGAGGCCGAATGACCCTCGCCGTCAGGAACAAGAGCCGTGACCCGCTCCGCGTGGTGCTCCCGCCCGGCCTGATCGCCTCCGGAGCCAGCGGCCAGATG
>JBFWRA010000872.1:0-3111 GCA_050249155.1 Isosphaeraceae bacterium
GCCCGAACCGCCTGAGTCGTCCAGGTTCCCCGTAATGAGGCGAGAGCCGTCGGCGCCGGCGAGGAGGCCACGCGCCGGCGGATCTCGCCGATCACCCCTCGCTTTCGGCTCCTCGCGATCGCGACCGCCCACGAGGGAGGATCGCGAGGTCGATCCGAGGACGGGGAGCGCGACCTGAAGTGGCCGTCCCAGGAGCGCCGAAGGGGCGTCGGTCGGTCGCCAGGGGTGACACCCCTGTTCCACGAGTTGATCGCGAACGTCCCGTCCCGCAGCCCGACGCGGGCTCGCAGGTCAGCCGCCCCGCTCTCTCCCAGTTGTTCGCAATCCCCCTGACCGCTCATGCCGACGGGTTGACACCCGCTCGGAAAGCCCCTAGCCTACGTTGCGAACTCTTCCGAATCACCGAACCGAAGACCCGGTCGGCGGTTTCGTTCGCAGCCACGGCACCCAGAGTCATGAGCGTACGCACGCGGTTTGCTCCCAGTCCCACCGGGTTCCTCCACATCGGAGGGGTGCGGACGGCCCTGTTCAACTGGCTGCTCGCCAGGCACCACGGCGGCCAGTTCGTGCTTCGAATCGACGACACCGACCAGCAACGGCACGTCGAGGACGCGGTCAAGAAGATCCTTGACGGTTTCCGCTGGATCGGCATCGACTGGGACGAGGGCCCCGAGGTCGGCGGCGCGTTCGGCCCGTATTATCAGTCGGAGCGAACCGCCTCGTATCGGGCCGCCGCCGATCGCCTGATCGCCTCCGGTCACGTCTACCGCGACTATAGCACCGACCGCGAGCGCGCCGCCGACAAGGCCGAGGCCGAACGCTCCAAACGGCCCTATCGGTTCCGCCGCAAGGCGGTCTCCGACGCGGACCTCGCCCGGTTCGAGGCCGAGGGCGCTCCCTATGCCCTGCGCTTCGAGGTCCCCCCGGGCAGGGTGCTGACCCTGCCCGACGCCGTCAAGGGGGAGGTCACCTTCTCGACCGACGAGATCGGCGACTTCGTGATCGTCCGGCCCGATGGCTCTCCGCTTTACAACTTCGCCAGCACGGTCGACGACGTGGAGATGAGAATCAGCCACGTCGTCAGGGCCGAGGAGCACCTTTCGAATACCTTCCCGCAGCTCCTGGTCTTCGAGGCGCTGGGGGCCCCGCTGCCCACGTTCGCCCACATCCCCTACGTGGCCGAGCCTGGCTCGAAGGCCAAGATGTCCAAGCGGAAGACCGAGGAGTACGAGAAGAAAGGGATCTTCATCCTTCTGCACCAGTACGTGGAGAAGGGCTACCTGCCGGGCGCGATGATGAACTACCTCTCGCGGCTGGGCTGGAGCTTCGACGACACCCAGGAGTTGTTCACACGTGACGAGTTGATCGAGAAGTTCACGCTGGAGCGCGTGAATAGCTCTCCCGCCAGCCACGACCCCGACAAGCTCTTCTGGGTGCAGGGAGAGTGGATGAAGCGGCAGTCCCTGGATGAGAAAATCGTCGGAGTCACCCCTTACCTCGTCCGGGAGGGGCTGGTCTCCTCGCCGCTGGACGCCCCGACGAAGGCCAGGATCGCCGCGGTGATCGAGGCCCTGGGGGACCGGTTGAAGGTCTACTCGGATATCCTGAAGCTTGGCCGATACTTCTTCAGCGAGACGTTGAGCTGGGAGCCTGACGCGGTCAAGAAACGACTCCGCAAGGAGGGAGTTCCCGAGATGCTTCGGGAACTCGACGCGCTCCTCGGGTCGACCGACCCGTATGACGCGCCGACCCTGGAAAAGGTCATCCACGACTTCGGCGAGCGAACCGGCAAGAAGATGGGGGACGTGGTGAACGCCCTCCGCGTGGCGACGACCGGCCAGGGGGTCGGGCCGGGGCTTTATGACTGCCTGGTCATTCTGGGGCGTGACGCCTGCCGATCCCGAATCGCCTCGACCCTTCAGATGCTCGACGACGTCGCGAGGTAGCGCCTCGGCCGTCGACCCGACGTCGACACGTCCCCCGCCCCACGGCTTGACGCGCCCCTCGGTTCCGCGATCGAGCGCACCCCGTCCGACCGACCCCTACGCCCTGTCGACGCCCAACGAAAGGCCCCGACCATGACTCCCGACGACGCGTCCACGCCCAGGCCCAAGACTCCCCCCGCCTCGAACGCCGCCGCTCCCTCGCCACTCCGGACGATGATCCGGGGGCTCTTGCTGGTGATCGCCCTGGGCCTGGCGGGCCTGTACTTCTACGCGATGAGCAACCCAAGCCAGTCGATCGCCCTGACGATCGTCAACGGAACGGGCGTTCCGCTGGTCGACGTGAGGGTCGCCAACGAGAACGGGGCCCAGGAGTCCAAGCTGGGGGACCTCGCCGCGGGGGGAACCGTCGAATCGACCGTCCCGCTCATGTCCAACCTCGTCCTGGAGTTCAGTGGGCCGGACGACCTTCGGTTCAAGTCCACCTACCCCTACGAGCACAATCAGGGGGTCGGCCACAAGATGACCATCACGCTGGTCAAGGGGAGCGGCCAGTCGACCGACGGCCGGCAGGTCGAATCGAAATTCTCCGTGATGTTCGGCGGTGAGGTGGCGTACGTCGACCAGATCGATGACATGGAGGTGGTCCTGGAGCCGCTCTCCCCCCAGAACGCCGGCGGCGGCCCCGTGAGAAATCTTCCCCCGCCCTCGGCGACCATGGTTCCCATGTCGACCGACCCCACCGCGCCCGACCTGGACCCCTCGAAGGCCGCCGCGCCCGAACCGAAAACCCAACCCGAATCGAAGCCCGAGGCGACTCCGGAACCAAAGACCAATCCCGAGGCCCCCAAGGCCCCTTGACCGACCGGCGACGCTCCCTCGACGAATCGGGACGCGCGGAGAAGCCCCCACGATGAACCCACGTCCCGCCCTCCTCGCTTCGCTCCTCCCGCTTCTGGGCCTGATCGGGACCGTCAGGGCCGCCGATCCCTCTCCGGAACAGGCCGAGGAGAAGGGGCTGGCGTTTCTCTCCGTCGAGGTTCCCCGCTGGGCTCGCGAGAACCGCTGCCACTCGTGCCACAATAACGGCGACGCCGCGAAGGCCCTCTACCAGGCCCGACGCCTGGGAAGAACCCTTCCCCCGGCGGACGCCCAGGCGCTGACGGGA
>JBFWRA010000873.1:0-3109 GCA_050249155.1 Isosphaeraceae bacterium
CGTGCGATCCTGCTCTTCGCAGACCCTGTGCGTCCAGCCACGACGAGAACGCCGGCGGGCACTTTCTTCAGATCGCGTTCCCCTGGACGAAGGAAAAGAGTCTTATAGAGGATGTTCCGCAGGATGCAAAGCGCGATGAGGCGGCCATCCGATGCTTCCCTCGGTACGTCCTCTTCAAAGCGTGAAATCAACTCACCTAGATCGTTCCGAGGTTCAATGCCTTCCCCCGTAGGCTTGCTGGCAAGTCGAACACTTAGGCTAATATGTTGCCCGCCATTGCAATAACAAAGGAGTGCTCGACCTTTGAGAGACAATCCTCCACACTCGACGACGATCGGCGACTCGATTGAGCCAGAGGAATCCAGCTTCTTAACCATCTCTCCATCCAACCTGTTAAACTTGTTAACAAATTCACTACTTTTATCTCTAAATATTGTAAAATCATCCTCGTCTCTAAATAGTTTGCATGTAATTCTAGGTATAGACATCGCATCGCCAGCGTGAAATTGAATTCTGAATGGTAGGCAGGTCGAGCACTTTCCTAAATCTACAAGGCTTGCGGCGACTTGGAAATATAGAAAATCCGCATCTATTGAAAATCAATCTGACTCTAAAGCTCGCCCATTACCGCCGGGCGTGGTATTTACAGTCCGAGAAAATAGAGCGGGCCCAATACTTGGGGAACCCCCGAACTTTGGGGGTTTCTGGAAGTCTGGAAAGGTGCCTTGCCTCCTTCCGAGAATTCCCCTCGGTTTTCGAAATAACGAAAGGGGTTCGCGCATCGTACTCGTCAAGCGCGGGTGAGAGGGCCGTCGATGCCGGATCGGAACGACTTGCCGGCGGAGTCGGCGGAAGTCGCCTCGACTGAAGAGGTTCGGGCGCGGCTGCTGGCCCTCTACCATCAGCACTCGGACGAACTTCGACGGTTCGTCCTCGGCGTCTTGAAAGACCAGGAGCGGACCTCCGACGCGATGCAGGCCACCCTCGCCAAAGCCCTGGAAGTCGGACACTCCGCTCGCCCGGAGACCTTCAAGGGGTGGCTCTTTCGGGTCGCCCATCACGAAGCGCTCGCCTGCCGGCGTCGGGAGAAAGCCGGCGACAAGGCCAGGCGACGCCTCGCCGCCCTCCTGCCGACCCGCCCCGATCCGAACTCCTCCCCCGAGTCCTCCCTCATCGCCGGCGAGACCGTCGAGGCGGTCCGGTCCGCGCTGGCGGGGCTCCCCGACGCGCAACGAAAGGTCGTCGAGGCCAGGATTTACGAGGATCGGACCTTCGCCGAGATCGCCAGGGACTCGGGCCTCCCGCTCGGGACCGTCCTCACCCGGATGCGCCTGGCCATGGCCAGGTTGCGCCTCGCCCTGCTCCCCAACGACCCGGAGGACCGACCTTGACCCCCGACCTGGATCCGGACCGCGATCTCGTCTGGTTGGCTTTCCAGTACGCCGTGGAGGAACTCGGCCCCGAGGATGCGGACGCCTTCGAGCGACGGCTCGACGTCGATCAGAGCGCGCGTGAGGCGCTGGCCGAGGCGGTCGGATTGACCCAGGCGTTATTGGTCTCGAAGGCGGAAGTCTTTTCCTCGTCAGTGGTTCCGTTCAAGAGGCACGGGCGGACCACACGCCGCCTGGCGACCCTCGCGGCGGCGGCTTGCATCCTGGCCGTCGTCACGTTCGGCCTCGGTCGGCTCGACCGCGACGACCCCCGGCCGGAGCCCTCGCCGTCGTCGGTCGGCCTGGCCTGGTCTGGCCTTCGGGTGGCTTCCGAACCGTTCACCGCGGAACGAACCGACGAGTCGCTCGACTGGCTCGACGAGTTCACCACCGAGGGAGACGTCGGGTCCGATTTCGAGGAGGAGGACGGTCCCCCCGGCTGGCTCCTGGAAGCGGTCGCCCTGCGCGAGACCGCCGAGCCCGACCCGGAACAGGTTCCCCAGGGGCTTTGACGAAACGAACCCAACGGGTAGGCGAGGCGGTGCCGTCATGGGGAACGCGCTCAAAATGGGAGTCCTCCTCTCGACCCTGGTCGTGGTCGCCGCCCTGGCGTCCGGAACCCGGGCCGACGACCCGGCTCCCTCGCCCGAGTCGGCCGCCCTGGCCTTCGTGCGGGAGCATCACCCTGAACTCGTCTCGCCGCTGGCCATGCTCAAGTCGATGCGCCCCGACGCGTACGACAAGGCGATCCGAGAGCTCGGGCAGGTCAGCCGATCGCTGGGCAACCTCAAGGCGCGCGACCCCAGGCGCTATGAACTGGGGCTGGAGCTCTGGAAGGCGCGGTCGCGGGTCGACCTGCTGACCGCCAGACTGGCCGCCGCGGACCCCCGCTCCGCCGCCGACCTGGAAAGCCCGCTCCGCGAGGCGGTCGAGGCGCAGCTCGCCGTGGAGATTCGTCAGCAACGATTCGAGCGCGACCAGGTCGAAGCCCGCCTCCGCCGCCTCACCGAGAACCTTCGCAAACTCGAATCCGACCCGAAGGCCGTCGCCGAGGGTCGGTACCAGGCGCTCCTGAAAAAGGGCCAGCGCGCGCGTCGATCGGCCATGACCGACAAGGCCAAGGTCGGTTCCAGGGCCGTTTCGTCCCCCGCGCCGGCCGTTCCCCAACGACGTCCATCCAACCCGAACCCCGGTCAAGGGAAATCACGATGACCCGAAGACTCGCCCCGGCCGCCCTGGTGGCGTTGACGCTGGCCTGTCCCGCGCCCTCGCTCGCGGAAGGCGTGGTCCCCCCCGCCAAGGATCGATTCGCCGCCGAGGGGGTCGCGGAAGTGCCCGACTTTCAGCGGCACGTCCTGCCCCTGATGAGCAGGCTCGGCTGCAACGGCAGGGCCTGCCACGGCTCGTTCCAGGGGCGCGGAGGGTTCCGGCTCTCGCTCTTCGGGTACGACTTCAAGTCCGACCTCGACGCCTTGATGGCCAAGGATTCGGGGCGCGTGGACGTCGAGGCCCCCGAGATCAGCAAGGTGCTCCTGAAGCCGACGCTCACCAACCCCCACGAAGGGGGCAAGCGCATGGAGGGAGGCTCCTGGGCGTACAACCTCTTCGTTCGCTGGATGGAGGCCGGGGCCAAGGGGCACGACCCCGAGAACGCCGCCACCTTCGAGCGGCTGGAAGTC
>JBFWRA010000874.1:0-3107 GCA_050249155.1 Isosphaeraceae bacterium
GCGCGCCGAAGAGGGTCATGTGCGCGACGTAGACGCGACGGGGTCGTCCCAGGTTGCGGAGTTCGAAGTACGGGGGGACGGTACAGATCACCGTCAGGGCGACCAGGACCCATGACGCCCCGCAACTGAACATCGCCAGCCGGATCGCCTCGCTCGCCAGCGACCACGAGATGGAGAAGTATCGCATCCGGGTTCGCGAGGTCGTCACCGCCGTGAGGAAGTGGATCAGGGCGACGGCCGGCACCAACGGAGCGCTCAGCTCGTCCAGCGCGAACGTCCGGCCGCCCAGCGTCGGGGTCTGGACGTCCCAACGGCCGGTCCCCGAGGGAACGCCCAGTTCAAAGGCCAACCACGCCAGAAAGGCGCAGGCGAACGCGGTCCCCGTCAACGCGATCCCCCATCGCGAGGCGGCGAACGGGTCGCGGACCGTTCTGACCAGGATCGAGCCGGCCAGCGCCACGACGATCGAAAGCTCCAGCCAGGGAAGTTCAAGCGGGTTCATAAGACCTCGTCGATCGTCTCGAAGTGGGGGAGGACCCGGTCGGATTCTCGCGATTCACCGCCGGAGAGAAAATCGGTCCAGCGTCGTTCGGCGGCGTCGCACCAGAGCAAGGTCCGGGTGATCGGACCGGCGACGTATTCGCGAAGGATCGCGTCCAGGTAGCCACGCTCCAGGGCGAACCGATAAAGCCAGGCCTTCGGCCCGGCGGAGAGCCGTTCCCAGGGGGTCGAGCCTCTCGGCAGATGGTCGCCGATGGCGTTTTCCAGGGTGTGGTAGTCCTGAAGGAGCGTCGGCGCGCGGAGGAATTGAAGCGTTCTCATGCAGGCATGGCCGAGCAGGTGAACCAGGGCGAGGTAGCGGAAGCCCAGCCCGATCTCCGCGACGATCAGCCCGACCTGCGAGAGCGAGGCGAACGACAGCGACGACTTGACGTCGGTTTGCACGCTTCCGACGAGGTAAGCCAGCGCCGAGGTCGTCAGCCCCACCACGACCACCGCCGCCTGAAGCCATCGCGAGCACTCCAGCAGCGGGCCAAGCCGCAGCAGCAAGAACGCCCCGAGATGGACCGAGAGCGCCCCGTAAAACACCGCGCTGGAGGGGGTCGGCCCTTCCATCGCCCGGGGCAGCCAGCCCGAGAACGGCACCAGGGCCGACTTCCCCGCCGCCGCCAGAAGGAACGACAGGCCAACCCCCAGCGCCTGGCCAGAGGCCAGCGCCGCGTGGGATTCCGGCCAGGAGCCGGAACCCATCAGGCGGTCGAAGTCTCCCTCGCCCCGAAGATGGTGCAAGGCCACGGCCGCCAGCAAGAGCGCCGCGTCGGAAACCCGGTAGACCGACCAGACCCATAACCCGTTCCTCGCCGGCGCGGGACGGTCCTGGTAATACGCCACCAGCAGGGCCGATGACAGCCCGACCAGTTCCCAGCCGGTGAATAGCGTCTCGATCGTCCCGGCGAGCGAGGCCATCACCATTCCCAGCAGGAACAGGGAGTAGAGCGTGAAGAACCGGTTGAATCCCCGCTCGCGGTGCAGGTAACGGCTCCCGAACGCCCCGATCACCCCGACCAGCGTGAATGACAGAATCGCCATCGGGACCGAGAGGCGGTCGAAGACCAGTTTCAACGAGAAGTGGTAGAGCCCTGGCACCACCACCCAGTCTCCCAGCGCGATCGCCACATGCCGGGAGCCAGTGCCGAGCATCAACGCCAGGACTCCCAGCGAGGCGGCCAGGCCGGTCACCGTGCCCCACTGAAGCAACTGAGTCGTCCGGGATTCGGTGAGCACCCGGTCCAGCAGCGAGGTGAGTCCCATCAGAAGCGCCAGCGAGACCGGGACGACGATCACCACCAGGCCCAGTCCGGTCAACAGCGCGTCGGTCGACACGTTCAAGAGCGTCTCCCTTCTTCGACGGTGACGGCCGAAGCGCCGTTGCCGCCATTACCGCCGATCTCGGCGAACTCCAGGTGGTCGCGCCAGCCGCGATACCAGTCGACCGACGACGAGGCCCGGGGAAGTCGACGCGAGGTTCGCTCGAACTTCTGGAAGACCCCCCCCTCGAACAGGCGGACCTCGCGGGTCTCGGGGTGGATCGTCGCCAGCCGGACCCACTCGTTCCGGCAGAGAAGGCGGATCGCCTCGTTGCGGTCGATCAACTCCTGGAGCGCCTCGGGAACGACCTCGATCACGAACAGCAGCCGGACGGGCTCGTGGAACTCGATCATCTGCCAGGGAAGGCCGGTCCTCAGATCGCTGGAGGCTCCGTCCATCACGCCGAGCAGGCTCACGATGTTGTGGGGAAGCTTGGTGCCGCAGCCGTAACCCGCGTTGTCCACCGCGGAGAAGTAGTATTCCAGGTTGATCCCGGCGCAGACCGGAATGACCGCGGAGAGGATCCGATTGAGCACGGGCAGGCCGGGTTCGTCGAGCGTCATGTCGTACGAGGTGAGGAACGCCCGGCGATCCAGGAAAAGGCCGCGGGTGATCTCACGACGGCCGACCACGCAGATGGCGTTGGTCATGTGGCCCCACTCGGGCCTGGCCTGGGCCATGTCCTCGGAACGGGCCTCGACCTCGAGTTTCGCGGCGGTGAACGAGAGGTTCAGCGGAGTGGAGCGAAACCGTCGGCTTCGCTCGTGCGCGTCGCGGTCGCAGGCCCGCGCCAGGTCGGCCCTGGCGCCCTGGAACTCGTCCCTGTGCGACGCCGGCACGCGGTCCAGGTCGTGATAGGAGATCGAGTCGTCGCTGGTGTTGTGCAGCCCGCCGACGAGCACGGTCGACTCGGGGATGGCGATCCCACGCCCGGCCAGCGCCTTCCGGATGCGAGGGTCGTTGAGCATCTGGGCCAGGGCCCTGGCGTTCGGGCCACCGGGCGCTCCGCCGCAGGCTCCGCAGTTATAGGCCGACATATGCGGGTTGTTCTGGCTTGTCGAGCCGTGCCCAAGCAGGAGCACCAGCCGAGAGAACCCGGTGATCAGGCCGAGTTCCCGGAGCACCTTGTCGCCGATCGCGGTCATCTCGTCGACAGTGAAGCCGATGCCGCCAGGGTCGGGTCCGGGGACCTTCGCGGTTCGTTCCAGGACCAGGAACGTTCGGGGCGGCGCTTGAAA
>JBFWRA010000875.1:0-3103 GCA_050249155.1 Isosphaeraceae bacterium
CTATTTCAACCTCGACAACGGCACCGGCAAGATCCGAGGCGTCTACCTCCAGGGTAACGAGGAGGTCCGGCCGATCTTCAGGCGCTGGCTTCAGCCGTTCCGGGAGATGGGAGCGCAAACCCTCACCGCGTCCAACACCGGCGGGACCGATCACCAATCGTTCGACGGCGTGGGCCTCCCTGGGTTCCAGTTCATCCAGGACGAGGTGGAATACGAAACCCGGACCCACCACTCGAACATGGACGTCTTCGACCGAATCCAGGCCGAGGACATGAAGCAGGCCGCGACGATCATCGCGGCGTTCGTTTATCAGACCGCCGTCGCCGCCGAGAAACTGCCGAGGAAACCGTCACCGGCGACGCCCGCCGCGAGCCCCCGCGCCGCGGAGGCGACCACGGCCGCCGACCCCTCGAAAACCGCTGGCGACGACTGAACCGCTAGAGAGTCGAAGCGCGCGAAGCACGTTGGCGACCGCCCGGCCCGGCCGAACCCCGTTTCGGCCGGGCCGGGTGGTTCGCTTTGGTCATTCAAGGAACCAGGACGTCGGGGCGAATCGCCCCGTGGTGTCCCGCACCGAGGTATTGATGAGCGAGCCGAGTCGAAGGATTGGGGGAACGTGGCCGGCGTTGGGGAGGGTCCTGAACCAGCTCGCGACGCGATGGGCGACTCCCGGCGGTGGCAGGGTGATGGTTTGTAGCCCGCTCATCGGAGTGATCGCGGGACTGGGCGCGGTGGCGTTCTTGCTCTCGCTGGAGGCGACGTCGCACCTGTTTCTCGCCAGAACCCTCCACTTTCAGCCCCCGCCGACGGGCGAGGGGTATCGCCACGGGGTGACGTATCCCTCGCCGTTGTGGTTGATTCCCGTCGTCACCACGTTCGGGGGCCTGGTCTCGGGGCTCTTGGTGTTCACGTTCGCGCCCGAGGCGGAGGGGCATGGGACCGACGCCTTGATCCGGGCCTTCCATCGAAACTCGGGACAGATTCGCACGCGAGTGCCGATCGTCAAGGGGTTGGCGTCGATCATCACGATCGGCACGGGGGGCTCCGCGGGGCAGGAGGGGCCCATCGCCCAGATCGGAGCGGGGTTCGGCTCGTTCTTCGCGAGGCTCCTGCGACTTTCGACGGATGAGCGCAGGCTCATGATGCTCGCGGGCGCGGCGGGAGGCATCGGCGCGGTCTTCCGGGCGCCGCTGGGCGGGGCTCTGTTCGCGGGGGAGGTCCTGTACGCCACGACCGCCAGCGAGGCGACGGCGCTCTTGCCTTGCCTGGCCAGTTCGATCGTCGCGTATTCCACCTTCGCGCTGTTCATCACGCCGAAGCCGATCTTCCAGGTTCCATCGATCAGCTTCCACGGGTTCGCCGAACTTCCACTATTCGCGGCGATGGCGGTGGCCTGCGCGGGCGTGGGATGCCTTTATGTGAAGGTCTTTTACGGCGTGCGCGACCACGTGTTCCAACCCTTGCCGATCCCCAGGACGCTCAAACCGGCGCTGGGGGGTCTGGCGGTGGGCCTGATGGCGATGGTGGTCCCGGAGATTCTGGGGGGAGGCTACGGTTGGGTGCAGTGGGGGGCGATCGGCATGCCTCCCAACCTGGCCATGGAGGGGGTCACACCCTTTCAACCGGCGATGGGTCTGAACGCCCTGTTCATGCTGGCGCTCTTGAAGATCGTGGCGACCAGCCTGACGATCAGTTCCGGGGGAAGCGGCGGCGTGTTCGGTCCCTCGGTGTTCATCGGCGGAATGCTCGGCGGCGCGTTCGGGCAGCTTGTCGCCGCGCTCTTTCCCGACATGCGCGTCGACCCCGCGGCGTTCGCGCTGGTGGGCATGGGCGGGTTCTTCGCGGGGGTCTCGATGACCCCGCTGGCGTCGATGGTGATGGTCTGCGAGATGGCGGGCTCGTACAGCCTGCTCGTGCCGTTGATGCTGGTTTGCACGCTGAATTTGGGTCTCTCTCGACGCTGGACCCTCTATGAGGAACAGGTGCCCAGTCCGGTGGACAGCCCCGCGCACCTGGGAGACTTCGTGGTCGACGTGCTCGAACGCATCAGGGTCGGGCAGGTGAAAGTGCGCACCGAGGGGGTGGAGCGCGTGAATCGCTCCCGGCGCTTCGACGAGATCTTGCACCTGGCGGCGGAGTCCACCGAGACGATCTTCCCCGTGGTCAACGACGCGGGCGGTCTCGTCGGGATATTCTCCCTGCGCGACGTGCGCCAGGCGCTGGCGGGTTCGCACGTCGGGCCGCTGGTGCTGGCCGACGACATCGCCACACGCCCCGTGGCGACCGTCAACCCCGGCGACGACCTGCACACCGCGCTTCGTCGACTGACCGAGCGAAACCTCGATGAGATCCCGGTGGTGTCCCCCGACGACCCCACGCGGCTGCTCGGCCTGCTCAGTCGTCGAGACCTGGTCGCGGCGTACTCCGAGCAGATCCAGAAACTACGATCCCCGGGACCTTGAGCTCACACTCCTTGCCAATCTCCACCCCGATTTATTGGGTTCTCGGGTTTTCGGGTGGGGATCAGCGGGAAGTCTGGGACTTCTCGCCGATTTCCACCGCGATACGACCTAAGATCTTTGATTTGATAGAATGAGTTTGATTTTCGGGTGCCACGGGTTGTACTCAACCCGTGTGCCTCGGCTCGACCCAGGAGGCACGGGTTGAGTACAACCCGTGGCACCCGAAAACCAGGTGGAGATCAGCGAGGAGTCTCGGAAGTCTCCTTGAGATTCGCTCGCTCGCTCGCTTGATCGATCGGGATCAGGCCGATCGGAATTCCACCTTCCGGCCAGCCAGCGCGAGGTTCTCGCGCACGTGAGTCTCGTCCCAGAGGTTGGAGATCACCGCGCTGATTCTCGGGTTCTGAAGCGCCCAGAGGTAGGCTTTTTGCGGGGCTTTCCAGTCCCCAGGCACGATCCGTTCCACCATCTCGATCCGCCACTCGGGGACGGGTTGAAGGGGCTTGTGGTGGGTGGCCACGGCCATGGCCACCTTCATACCGATGACGCCGACGTCCTTGGCCTTCGCGTGACGGATCGCGGCGTCCACGTATCCGCCGTTCACGACGTTGTAAGCCATCTTCACGACGTCTTTCCAGCCG
>JBFWRA010000876.1:0-3102 GCA_050249155.1 Isosphaeraceae bacterium
CGACTGAAGCATGTCCAGAACCCGTCGGCCGATCATGAGGAGGGCTCCGTCGAAGGGGCGTCCACCTTCGGCCCCGGTTCGCCGGGATTGGACCAGCGCCCTCCCCATTCGCGGTGGAACCCCTCCACGAGACCCTCCCACCAGGACCGGGTTCGCCAGACTGGAAACGGGGCGGGGCGCACCGGTCGGTCGCTGCTCCAGACCACGTCGAACTGGCCGTCGGCGCGAATCCGACCGATCCGGGCGACCTTCCAGGCGTGTTGCGTCAGTGGGTCGAGCGCGAGGTCGCCCTCGGGGGCGTCCAGACTCTGCCGGAACAGGGTCGGCCGAATCTCGCTCAGGACGTCGCTCGATGCGTCCCTGACCGCCTGAGCCCAAAGTTTGACGCCGCAATAGGCCGCTTCCATCGGGTCGCTGATCGCCCGATCCGCGCCGTACTTCCCACGAAAGGCCGCCAGGAACTCACGATTGCGCGGTCGATCCAGACTCTCGAAATAGTTCCAGGCCGCGTAATGGCCGACGAACGGCGAGCGGTCCGCCAGCCCTTTCAACTCGTTCTCGCCAATGCTGAACGAAATGATGGGGATCTTCCCGTGCCGCGCGGTCGACCTCGCCAGGGATTCGAAGAGCAAGACGTTGGTATCGCCGTTGACCGTGTTCAGCACGACGTCGGGCCTGGCCTCGTGGATCGCCGACACCACGGAGTCCACCGCGGTCTCCCCCAGGGCCAGGTAACGCTCGCCCACCACGGTCCCGCCGACCGCTTCAACCTGCTGACGGATGATCGTGTTGGCCGTTCTCGGAAAAATATAATCCGATCCCACGAGGAAGACGCGCTTGCCCAGCGTCGTCAGCGCCCAGGACACCGCGGGGATGATCTGCTGGTTGGGCGCGGCCCCGAGATACACCACGTTGCGAGACGCTTCACAGCCTTCATACTGAACCGGGTAAAACAGGAGATGGTCCTCACGCTCGACCACCTCCTTGACCGCCTTGCGACTGGCCGAGGTCCAGCAGCCGAAGAGCACCCGAGCCTTTTCACGACGGATCAGTCGCTCCGCCTCCTGGGCGAAGATCCGTTCCGACGACGCCCCGTCCGCGATCACCCATCGTAACGGCCTGCCAAGCACCCCCCCCTCGGCGTTGACCTCCTCCAGCGCCAGCACCGTCGCGTCGATCACCGCGCGCTCACTCACCGCCATCGTGCCGCTCTGGGAATGGAGGATCCCCACGACGATCGGCTTCACCTCGCCCGAACACCCGACGAACCCGATCCCCGCCGCCACGAGGACGAGGAGCCCCCGTCGCGCATCCTTCGACGACCTGATCCCTCGCAAGACGCCACCTCAATCGACCGTCAGGGTCGGGTCATCGGATCTTGCCTCACTTCTCTCAGTTTACATGACTGTGGATCAGGATTCCTACCGGGAAGAATCGTCGTGACACTCGGTTCGTTCCCGTGGTCAATTCCCGTGCGACTCGCGGTGGGGTTGGTATGATCGGATCCGGAGGGACGAGTCGAATCGAGCGAGTGACGGAAGGGGACGGAAATGCCGAAAACCACATTCGTAGGGGTCGGGTGGGGGACGCTGACGCTGACGCTCGCGTTCGGCGGCCCTCCGGGAGTCCTTCACGCTCAGGAACGCGACCGCGCGGTCCTGGTGGTCGAAGGGGTCGTTCAAGAGGTTTTTCGGGGCACACGGTCCAATCGCGACGGCCTGCTCGTCCAGATCGAGGTGACTCGATCGGAACTCGGCCCCGCGCGTCGGGAATCGTCACGCCTGCTCATTCCGGCTCCCGGCGACTCCCTGTACGTCCACGCGATCGGCAACGTTCCCGAGGGTCAGGGCCCGATCCGAGCGTACCTCGCCCCCCATCCCGGAGGAGGTTGGGAAGCCGCCTCGACCGATTGGTTCGAACCCACCTCGAATCGAACCGCCCCCCACGTCCCCACTCCCCGGCCGACCGGCCCGGAGCCCGACGGTCGCGTTTCGATCGCGAGTCTCGGCCTGACTGGCCAGGGACGAACCGCCGACGGCCGCTACGCCGTCAAGGTGACGAGTGTCGAACGGGGAGGCCCCGCCATGAAAGCGGGGCTGGAAGTGGGAGACATGATCGTCGGAGTCAACGAGAAGGAACTCACGAACGCGGGGCAACTCGACGACCTCGCGCGGCGAGGCGGGCCGCTGAACCTGATCTTGATCGATATCAATACGAACAAGCTCGTCCGAGTCGGTCTCGAACTTCCCAGGACGTCCGGCGGCCCGGCCGAACCCGCGCCGACACCGCCCCCCTCCAACCCCAAAGCGTCACTGGGGATCTCGGCGGAGCCGATTCGGATTGGCCCTCGGACCGCGTTGAAGGTCATTCGCGTCGAGCCGGGAAGCCCCGCCCAGCGCTCGGGAATCGAGCCTGGGGACGTGATCGTCGAGGCCAACGGCATTCCCGTCACCGGAGCCGAGCCCCTGGGAGCGGCCCTCCGCAAGGGAGGGTCGTCGCTCAATCTGGTCATCCGCGACGTCAGGACGGGTCGCGACACCCCGGTGAGTGTGAATCTCAGCCAACCCGAGACGACCGACGCCACTCCCTCACCCAATCCCAATCCGAGGCCCAGGCCCACACCGACCCCTTCGCGGGACCGCGAGACCCCGACGACGGAGGACCAACGTGGTCTCGGGGCGGTGACCGAGCTGGTTTTCCTCGACAATGACGCGGCGGTGAAGATCAGCGAGGTCACTCCGGGAGGCCCCGCCCAACGCGCTGGGCTGAAGCCCGGTGATATCATCATCGAAGCCAACGGAACCCCAATCCTTCATCCCAACACGCTCAACGAGGAGCTTCGCAAGGGAAACCCGTCCGTCCGTCTGATCGTGGTCGACGGTCGATCGGGACGGAAGTCGACCGTCGAGGTGAACCTGGGCGGCCGTTGAGCCAATGGGATCGACGTCGAGTGTTGGAGGGAGGAGTCTGGGGCATGCTGGCGAACCCCAGGGGCTCTAGGCGCTGGTCCCCTGAGCCTCCAGCAACATGGAGAGGGCCTCTTGCCGAGTTCCCTCCGCGGCGGAGTCTCCCCGGAGCATCGCCGCGAGTTCGTTGACCCGG
>JBFWRA010000877.1:0-3100 GCA_050249155.1 Isosphaeraceae bacterium
GTGTCCAAGTCCGACAGGGAGCGTGCCCACTGGTCGAGGCCATACAGCGCGACTCCTCGGTGGGCGTAGGCGTGCGTCCTGCCGGGGTCCAGCCGAAGCGTGACGTTGGCGTCGGCGATCGCGCCGGAGAAGTCACCGGAGCGCGTCCGGAGGTAAGCTCGTTCCTCGTGCGCGTCGGCGTTTCTGGGATCTTGCCGGATCGCCTGGTCAAGGTCGGCCAGCGCTTTGGACCAGTCCTCGAGCCTGCCGTACGCCCGGCCTCGGCCGATCCTGGCGACGACGGAGCCAGGGTCGATCTGAAGGGCCTTCCCGAAAAGGTCGATCGCCTCGCGGTGGTCGTTTCGTCGGGCGGCCTCGGTTCCCTCCTCCACGAAGGGGTCCGCCTGCTCCGGAGTCGGCGAGTCGAGGGTGGAGACGGCCACGGGCCCAGGCTCGGGAAGAGGGGTGGACGACGCCGTCCAGAATTCCAGGTTGACGGCCACCGCGCCCGCCGCCGCGACACTGACCAGGGCCAGGACGAGGGCCAGGGCGGTGCGGATCGCCTTGCCCCGCCGGTTGGTTCGTGAAGGTTCTGGCTCCACTTTCGGAACGGATTGAAGCTCGGCCAGGTGTCGGCGGAGGACCTCGGCGACCTCCTCGGCCGACGAGGGCCGCCCCTCCCGTTGCTTCGCCATGAGCCGATCGACGAGCGTCACGAGCCATTCGGGGGCCTCGGGGTTCACCTCGTGGATCGGTCGCGGGGGATCTTCGCAGACCTTGCGGAGGACCGCCATCGCGGAGTCGGCGACGAAGGGGGGTTCCCCCGTCGCCATCGCGTACAGGACGCCCCCGAGGCTGAAGAGATCCGACCGTGGACTGACGCTCTCGCCACGCGCCTGCTCGGGCGACATGTAATTGGGCGTTCCCACGATCGTGCCGCTTCGGGTCAGATTCGGGTCGCTCGATGCGCGCGCCAGGCCGAAGTCGGTGATCTTGACCCGTTCGACCCCGTTCTCAAGCAGGATGTTCGCCGGTTTGACGTCGCGATGAATCAACCCTTGCGCGTGCGCCGCGGCCAGGCCCGACGCGACTTGCATGCCGATCCGTAAGATCTCTTTCAGGCCCAGCGGTCCTTGCCGATCAATCTTTTCCTGAAGCGAGTCGCCCGCGACATACTGCATGACGAGGTAGGGCTGATCGCCCGAGTCGTCGACCGCGTGAATGGTCACCACATGTTCATGGCAGACCGCCGCGGCGGCCCTCGCCTCGCGGAGGAACCGTCGGCGTGCCTCCGGACTGCCCGCCAGGGACTCGGTCAGCACTTTGACGGCGACCACGCGATCCAGGGCGGGGTCCATCGCTCGGAAAACTTCCCCCATTCCCCCCCGGCCGACCCGATCGAGGACCTGGTACGGCCCGATCCTCCGATCCGGTTTGGCCGGTCCGACCTCGGTCATGCGTGGAGAAGACTCGTCGCCTGGACGTGGAACTCGAACGCTCTGGCTTGGTCCCGCGACGGTCGATCGTCCGACGACTGACGGAGCCTGTTCGGTCGGGTCGGGAACTTCCAGGGATTCACGTTTCAAGGAGTCCAGGGCGTTACGAAGGGCGGGGCCTCTCCTTCGTTGAGAATCGCTCGCGCCGGGGGTCAACCCCCCCAGGACCTCGGAGGCGGAGAGTCGGCGCTCGACTTCCTGGCGACAGGCCGGACAGCCCTCGACGTGCACGGCCAGGTCTTCCGGGACCGAGCCGGCCAGCCAGGCGGCGAGGCGCTCGGTGCCAGGACAGTCGTCTGGCCGGGCCATCTCAGTCCCTCCCCAACGAACCCAACTCGTCGGACGGGCCGTCTCGCCGCACCCGCTCGATCTCCTCGCGCAACCGTGCCAGCACCCGACACTTCGCCACGTAAACCGAACCGACGCTCAAGCCGAGGGTGGCCGACGCTTCACGGGGGGAACGTCCCTCCACGGCGCAGAGCCAGAACGCCTGCCAGGTGGCCGGTCGGAACTCCCCGCGGACCCGCTCCGAGGCCCAGTCGAGCAGCCGTTGGCGATAGGCCAGCTCCCATTCGTCCTCGAACGTCGAGTCTTCTCGCCGCCGCGCCTGTTCCAACGTTCTCTGGGTGTCGGTGTCGCCGGTCCCGCGGTCGCCAGGGCGCTGGCGGGTCACGGCGTCGAGCAGTTTTCGGCGGGTGACGGTGAATAGCCAACTTCGAAACGTCCCACGAGCCGGGTCGTAGGAGAACCGACCGGCCGCGGCGGCCACCGCCCGCAGGACCTCCTGCATGAGGTCGGCGGCGTCCGCGTCCTGAAGTCCATGCCGTCGGCCGTAGTCGTAAACCAAAGGGCCGTAAAGGTCGACGAATTCAGCCCAGGCCACGCGGTCGCGAGGGTCTCGGATCCGCGCCAGGAGGCTTGGCCTCGTGTTCGGCGAAGGGCCCATGAGATCGACTCCTGACAGTAGGTACGCCGTCCGCTCAGGATGTTACACGGAATTCGAGGGTTTCTTGGCGAAATCAGCTCGCGCCCTCACCCGGCTCGATTGTGGCGATCGTCGAAAACCACTCAAACCGCCGGAAGCCCGCTGGTCAATCGTCGTGAGCCGCCACCCTTTCCAGATGGTACTTTAATCCCATGCCGACTCCGTTTTGAGAATCTCGCGTCGAGGTGAAAAAGCGTCACGAGTGCGTGCGTGAGTGCGGCCGGATCGGAGAACGTCGAATGGGAAATGACGGGTCTGACAGGGAGGTTTCCTGCCTCGACCTGTTCTGTGGAATCGGCGGACTCACGCTCGGGTTCCAGGCGGCGGGAATTCGATCGATCGGCGGGATCGACCATTGGGAGGACGCGAAAACGACCTTTGAGCGCAACCACAAGCCTCTCCGATGCATGCTTTCGGATTTGACGCGAACGACGGTGGAAGAGATCGAGGCGTTCTTCGGGATCGAGGCGTCCCAGATCGACCTCGTGGCGGGTGGCCCTCCTTGCCAGGGTTTCAGTACCGTCGGCAAACGTGAGGAGAAGGACCCCCGCAACCTCCTCTGGCGTCACTATCGCGAGCTGGTCTCCGCGATTCGGCCCGCCTACGTGATCATCGAGAACGTCGAGGGAATGCTCGTCGG
>JBFWRA010000878.1:0-3098 GCA_050249155.1 Isosphaeraceae bacterium
CGGAGGATTCACCCTGGAAGGCTGCTCAGCCAGGGTCTTCGGACCGCCGAGGACGTTCAGCGAGTCGCGATGTTGCTGCCCGACGTGATGCTCCAGACGCTGGAGGCGATCAAGCGCGGTGAATTGACGGTGCGGTTCGACCTTCAGCACTTCGAGAAGCTGGTTCGCCAACTAACCCGGGCGAGCAACACGCTGGCGTTTGGAATCCTGATCGCGGGGCTGGTGGTGGCCTCGTCTCTGGTCCTGCGTGTGGGACCGAATTCACTGGCCTATGGTGGCTTCGGACTGGCGCTGGTGCTCTTGCTCTGGCTTTTCTGGAACATGGCGCGGGAGTGACCCGGCGTCGGGGGGGTCGAAGTTCCTGAGCGACGACTTCAAAGCTTGACCTAGAGTTGTGTTGATCCGCGTCGTCGCGGATCGACGATGACCCGGTCTCGCCAGGGAGCGTCCAAGGTGCAGGCCCCCGAGAAGGAATCCGAACGGCTTGCGGAGACACCCCTTCTGGCGGCGATCCACGAGCTGCGCGGCGAGGTCGAGCGTCTGATCGAGGATCAGAAGAAGCTCCTCATGAGGGCCTCGGCCGCGTGGGAGGCCGAGCCCGCCGTGGTTCGGGGCACGTTCCCCAGCGCTCCCCTGGTCGCGTCGCCCCCCGCCTTGCAGGTGGCGGGTTCCGCCCCGACCAAGCCGTTCCCACCGCCTCCGAAGCCCGCGCCGGAACCGGGTCCCGCCGAGCCTGGCGGTGGCGACGATATCGGTCGGCGGCTCAAGGATCTCAACAGTCGGCTCGAGCGGCTCAAGATGGCGGCCCAGGAGGCCGGCGAGTCCTCGGCTAGGCCCGGAGGATAAGCGTCGAGCTTGAGGAAGGCTCGCCGGACCGATCACGGGCGAATGGACCGACCGTTGCCCGATCACCCAGACGGAGGCTCCGTGTGCCCGCCATCGATGGAACTGAAGGCATTTCTCGACTGAACCGACCCTGGTGCCTCTTCCGCTGCGGCGAGAAGCCCTTCGCGCTGGGGCTGGAGTCGGTTTGTGAAGTCGTCGAGGTGGACCGATTGGTTCACCTTCCTCTGAGTCCTCCCCGGGTTCTGGGGCTCTGCAACTTTCGTCGCGAGGTCGTCCCGGTCGTGGCGCTGGGAGGTGGCGACGTGGAGGCGGGGATTGGAGCGCGGAAACAACTCGTGGTGATCATGCGGACGGGCCAGGGGCACTGGGCGTTCCGGATCGCCCCGGAAGGGACGGTGGTCGGCCAAGGGGCGTTGGAAGGGCCCGCGCCGGTCTTCCCGCCGGGTTCGCTCGGGCCGATTTGCTTTGGAACGGTCCGCCACGGCGAGACTTCCTACGCGGCGATCGATCCCGAGGCGACGTGGAAAAGCGTTCGGGAGCGGGTCGAGGGTTGGTACGCGGACCAATGGTGCCGTGGGGCCTCATGGCGGGGCGAGTCGACCCCGGTGCCGGCTGACCCGCGAGGGCTTCGACAGGGGGAAGGGCCATGACGTTGCGACAGAATTGCGTGGGGATCGGCGGAGCCGCCGCGGCGCTGGCCGCGTTGGTCGCGGCGGGGGGAGCGGCCTGGTTCGGAACGACCATCGGGGCGTTCCTCGGGCTGGCTTTGGGCGCGGGCCTTGGCGCCGCCGGCGCGACGCTCGCCACGTCACTGCTCCTGGCTCGGGTCAAGGAGAATCTCCTGAGCCTGGAGGAGAGCTCGGCGGCGATGTTCGAACGGGCCGCGTCTCCTCTGGATGGCGGAGAACTCGACGAATTGCTCACCAGGGCGCGCGACTCCCTGCGTCGGGCGCGCCGGGTCGAGGCCGAGGCCGAGGAGGTCGAGCGAACCGCGAGGTCGTTCTGGGAGGCGATTCACGACAAGCCGGGCTTTCCCGCCCCAAGGACCGACACGCGCGGCTGCGTCGCCGGGTTCGTCGACCTTTTCCGCCAGACCGCGGAGACCCTCCGCCGTTACGCCACGTTGCTGGAGGAGGCCAACGAGCGCGTCGCCTCGGGGGCCCTCGATCAGACCGAGACGGTCGATAGCACCGCCACGACCGTGGAGGCCCTTTCCGAGAAGATCGATCGGATTTCCCAGAACGCCGAGAACGCGACGGAGGCTTGCGAACGGACGCGCAAGGAGGCCCGAAGGGGCCTGGAGCAGGTTCATCAGGTCGTGGAGGGCATGGAACGTCTGCGCGCCCAGATCGAGGTCAACGGCCGCAAGGCCCGACGTCTGGGCGATCGTTCCGTCGAGATTGGCACGATCGTCGAGCTGATCCGGGGGATCTCGGGCCGAACCGACATGCTCGCGCTGAACGCGACGATCGAGTCGGTCAGGGCCGGCGAGCATGGCCGTGGCTTCGCGGTCGTCGCCGAGGAGATCCGCAAGCTGGCCGAGCGCACGGCGACCGCCACCCGCGACATCAGTACGATCGTCGAGGCGATCCAGGCCGACACTCACGAGAGCATCCGAGCTCTGGGCGAGGAGCAAACCGAGGTCGAACAGGAAGCCCAGCGCGTCCGCGACGCGGGATCCTCGCTGCAACGAATCAGCGAGGTCGCCGAGCACTCCGCGCAGCTCGTCGACGGGATCTCACGCTCGACCAATGATCAGGTGATCGCGGCCCAGTCGCTGGTCCGGGCGATGCAGCGCATCTCCGACGTCTCCAACCTGACCCTGGAACGCGCCACCCGCTCCCGCGAATCGATCCGGGAAATGGCTCAGTGGTGTGAGCGGCTCGCCCCCCTGGCGCTTCTGGAGAATCGTCCCTCAAACCCGGAACCCCAATCGGTCGATCACGCGGAAGCCCCGCAGCCGCCGGGCGGATCGCGCCGGCGACGTCATTCCCAGAGTGTGGGGGCCCCATGACCTCGCGAACCGATCCCGCGCGAGACCTGCCGAATTCGCCGGACTACCCGAAGTCGCCTCGGGACGTCGGAGCAGCCGACCTGTCCGAGTCCAGGGCCCGATACGCCGCCAGGCGGTCCGAAGCCCAGGCCAGGGGCAGGGAGGATCTCGTCTCCGCCTATCAACGTCTCGGGCTCCTGACGGAGGTCTGGGAGTGCCTGCGCGACAGCTCCCCGGTCGCCGCGACCGAGGTCGCCCG
>JBFWRA010000879.1:0-3094 GCA_050249155.1 Isosphaeraceae bacterium
GGCCGGTCGCGACCGCGAGGGCCACAGTAGGATTGTTTCCCAGACCCGGCCGGAAAGAAAGGCCCCACCCCAAGACTCCCGGTCACCCCGCGAAAGTCCCGGTCCGGTCGCCCTCCCTCCTCGACGGACCCCACCACCAGGATCGACGTAAGCCCAATCTGGATCGGAAGATAAGGAATCCGAGAACACTCGTCTTCCAATCCATCCCCAGCCACCCAGCACCCATCCCTAGTACGAATGATAGCCCTGATGCATGGCCTGAAGCACCTGGTAATTCATGATCGCGAACAGGGCGAACCAGATCCCACTCAAGTCACCACTCGTGAACCGCCAGAGTGAGAGCGTGCCGGCGGTCAGCAGGGAAATCACGTGGGTCCAGCGCTTGCCATTGTCGGGTGTCCAGGAGGTGAGGAGGACCTCGGTGATCCGGCCGCCGTCCAGCGGCCAGATCGGAAACAGGTTGAGAATCCCCCAAACGAGATTGATCCACGCCAGGTCGAAGAAGATGACCATCGCCACCGGGGAGCGGAGCGCCTCCGCCGCCGAGTCGTTTCGAGCGGCCAACTCGACGCCCAGAATCACGAGACCAAGCAACAGAAACCCCGCGGCGGGCCCGCAGAACAGGATCACGATCTGCCGCCAGGCTTTCCAGGGCCAGCTCAGGAACGAGCAGTAGCCTCCGAATCCATAAAGCACGATCTCGTTCGGCTCGTGGCCGAGAAACCGCCCCGAGAGGCCGTGGCCGAACTCGTGGACCAGGATCGAGACGAACGCGCAGCCCACGAAGATCAGGGTGTCCCTGAGCTCCTCGCGCCGACCGGCGATCATCAGCATCACGAGCCAGAACCAGGGGTTGACGCGGACGGCGACCCCGAAGAGTCGGAACCGCAGGTCGTAGGCGGTGGCGTCGGCCGATCCCAGCATGGGGAGGAATTCCTTGGAGCGATTCGGTCGTGGCGGAAAGTCGTTCGCGCTGGTCTCAACATAAGCCTTCGCAGGGGGATCCGACAACCCCCCGGCCCCTCGGTCGGCCCGGCCGTCGTTGCGGGAGGCGGGCCGTCGTGTTAGGGTTTCGTGCGTTCCGGTCGATCGAAACTGGGCGCTGCGCGAGCGAACCCGATGACGGACGCGTTGGATCGCGATGGCTTCCTGGTCGTGCCAGGCGTGCTGGAGGAACCCGTCACGCGGGGTCTGATCGACGCGATTCAGGCCCTCGTCGCGGGGGAGTCGGCCTCGACCCTCGACCGTGGCGGCTCGGTCTACGGCGGTCGGCACTTGCTCGGGGAGGTCCCCCTGGTCCGGGAGGTCGCGGGATCCGCGGCGGTTCGCGATCTGGTGGAGCCGGTCCTCGGCGAGGGGGCCTTCGCGGTCCGTGGGCTTTACTTCGACAAGTCGGCCGGGGCCAACTGGATGGTCCCCTGGCACCAGGACCTGACGATCGCCGTGGCGGGTCGCCGGGAGGTCCCAGGCTACCGCGCCTGGACTCGGAAAGCGGGCGTGGATCACGTTCAACCTCCAACCTCGGTCCTGGAAGGCATGCTCACCGTACGGCTCCATCTGGACGACTGCGGGCCGGAACGAGGCCCCTTGCGCGTCGTTCCAGGCTCGCACAGGGGGGGAAGGTGGGAGCCCTCGGCCGTCCGCGATTGGCTGACGAGGGTGCCCGCCCGGGCCTGCCACGTCTCCCGGGGCGGGGCGATCCTGATGCGGCCCTTGCTCTTGCACGCCTCCTCTCCGGCCGAGGTCCCGAGCCACCGACGGGTCGTCCACCTGGAGTTCGCGGCCGAGCCCTTGCCAGGCGGGCTGGAATGGTTTGAAACGGTCTTTTTCTCGCGACGGGCGACTTGCCAGGATTCGACTCCATGAAGTTCACGAAGATGCACGGGATTGGCAACGACTACGTCTATGTCAGCACGTTCGGGCAGGCCCCGCCGTCCGATCCCGGAGCTCTGGCCAGGGCGGTCTCGGACCGGCATTTCGGGATCGGCTCGGACGGCCTGATCCTGATCGAACCGTCCGAGCGGGCCGACGCGAGAATGCGAATGTTCAACGCCGACGGCTCGGAGTCGGAGATGTGCGGCAACGGCGTGCGTTGCGTGGCCAAGTATGTGTACGACCACGAGATCGCCCGTAAACCCAGGGTGGCCATCGAGACCGGTCGGGGGGTGCTCACGCTGGAGATCGAGGTCGAGCGCGGCGAGGCGTCGCGGGTCCGGGTGGACATGGGCGCTCCGATCCTTCGAGGCGTCGAGATCCCGACGACGCTTCCGGGAGATCCGCCGGTCGACGTTCCATTGACCGTGGAGGGCCACACGCTGGCGTTGACGGCGGTGTCGATGGGCAACCCGCACGTCGTGGCTTACGTCGAGGACGTGGCGCGGTTTCCCGTCGAGCGCCTGGGGGCGGCGCTGGAGGTCCACCCCGCGTTCCCCCGGAAGGTCAACGTGCATTTTGTCGAGGTGCTGAGCCCCGACGAGGTCCGGATGCGGACCTGGGAGCGCGGCTCGGGGATCACGCTGGCCTGTGGCACGGGGGCCTGCGCGGTCTGCGTGGCGGGGGTGCTGACCGGCAAGACTCGACGGCGGATCGTGGCGCGCCTTCCCGGTGGCGACCTGTCCCTGGAGTGGCCCGAGGACGGCGGTTCGGTGTTCATGACGGGCCCGGCCACCGAGGTGTTCTCGGGGGATTGGCCGGATTGAGCCGGGCGATTTCGCCTGGAATCGTCTCGATCGAACGTCGGGCGGGTTCCTCTTGCCCTGGTTTTGACTTTTGGCTAGGTTGTGCTCGCACGTCCTTGGAGACGAGCGGTCCAACCCGCTCTCACGATCGCTGGATCGCATCTCGGAATCTCGCCACTTGGACAGGAACCCGCGCGTCGAGGAGCAGGGGCCGGCCGACTCTCGGTTGCGACCGGAGGCGCGGGCGGCGCTGGTGGTGTTCGCCTCGGTTCTGGTCGTGGCGTTCGCGGTGGCGAGCTGGCTGGAGCCCGACCCTTCGGGGTTCGGCACGCATCGACAACTTGGGTTGCCCCCTTGCCATTTCGCCTGGGTGACGGGCAAGCCTTGCCCGACCTGTGGAATGACCACCGCGTTCG
>JBFWRA010000880.1:0-3092 GCA_050249155.1 Isosphaeraceae bacterium
ATCGGTTACTGGAAGCGCGACTACGCCCTGCTCACGGGCACCCCCGTCGTGGCCCAGTCCGAGGGGCGTTCGACTCCGGAGACCCTGGCCGTCGGCCGGATTCTGAGCCCGATCATGGCGGCGAAGGAAGGTTTTGGCCTGCTCCAATCGCCGCCGGCGACGGAGGCCAGACTCCGCGAGCTGGGTCGTCGGGAAGGCCTGAGGCTGGACCTGATTCCCGCCGAGTGGAACGCGATGGCCATCCGCCTGCGAGAACGGCAGTCCGCGGGGCGGTTCTCCGCCTGCCAGTACATGAACGGCATGAAACCCGAGCTGGGACTGGCCGCGATGGTCTTGGCGGCCGCCCCGGCCGAGGGCGACGACAAGAAGGACGACAAGGACAAGAAGAAAGAAGACGAGATCAAGCTCCCCGAGGAGTTCCTTGGCCAGATGATCAAGGAAGTGGTCATGCACGAGGTCGGACACTCGCTCGGCCTGCGGCACAACTTCAAGGCCAGCACGATGCTGACCGCCGAGCAACTCAACGACACGTCGATCACCCGGACCAAGGGGATGGTCGGAAGCGTGATGGACTACAACCCGATCAACATCGCCCCCAAGGGCGCGAAGCAGGGAGACTACACCACGACCACGATCGGCCCCTACGACTACTGGGCGATCGAGTACGCCTACAAGCCGATCGACGGCAAGGAGGAGGAGGAACTCGCGAAGATCGCCGCGCGATCCCCCGAGCCCGACCTCGTCTTTGGAACGGATGAGGATATGTTCCTCAACAACGATCCGCTCGTGAACACCTACGACCTTGGGTCCGACACGCTTCGGTTCGCCAAGGATCGCATCGCCCTGGCGACCGAACTCCTGAAGGACCTCGACGACAGAGTCGTCAGGGACGGCGACTCGTTCGCCAGGGTTCGCGACGCGTTCTCCGTCCTGCTGAACCAGTGGGGCAACGGGGCCTACCTGGTCGCCTCGCACGTCGGCGGCCAGAGCGTCAGCCGAGACGTCAAGGGGAAGGGGGCCCGCGACCCGATCACGCCGGTCCCCGCCGCCAAGCAGCGCGAGTCTCTGAAGTTCCTGGTCGAGCAGATCCTCAGCGACAAGGCGTTCCGATTCTCCCCGGCGTTGCTTCGACGGCTCGGGTCCGAGAAGTGGTACGACTGGGGCAGCGGTGGAATGTCCGGCGGGGTCGATTACGCGATCAACGAGGAGATCCTCGGCATCCAGAAGATCGCCATGAATCAATGCCTGTCCGCCGACGTCCTCTCCAGGCTTCAGAACCAGGAGCTTCAGATCGACGCGGGCGCGTCCCCGCTCCGGGTCGCGGAGGTCTTCCGCACCCTGACCGACGGTGTTTGGACCGAGCTGAGCGACAAGGACCACGCCCCGGAGAAGGCCCTGGCCATCTCGACGATCCGACGCAACCTTCAGCGCGAGCACTTGCGCAGGCTCTCGGCGATCGTCCTGGGGAGCCGGGGGTCCTCGCTCAACGAAGCCTTCTCCTACGTGCTCTTCTCGAACCGATCGGGGTATCCCGCCGACGCGAGGAGCCTCGCCAGGATGCACCTCAAGGAGATCGGCCAGAAAATCCGCGAACGACTCGACCAGAAGGAACCGGCGATCGACGACACGACCCGTGCCCACCTGGAGGAATGTCAGTTCCGCATCGGCAAGGTGCTCGACGCGGGGCTTCAGTCCAACGAGCCCTGAGTGGAGTCCGTTCTCTTCCGAAGTCGCCCCATAACCGACGACCGGCCCGCCTCGTCACCTGACGGAGCGGGCCGGTTCGCGTCCCCGATCACGGGAGCGAATTTATCGACATTCATTCATAAAAACAAGATTTCCATTTGTCGCGTAGCTTGTACTCGACCAGGAACAGTTGAGTTCCCTCGCGGGTCTGGAATTCCGAGGGGCGGCTCTTGCCGCCGAGGTCGTAACAGACGCGCAGTGTGTCGCCAGTCCGCTCGTAGATCGCCAGGATCGTCTTGCCCTTGTTCGGTCCCTCGACGCCCGTGATATCGAGCGTTTTCGGATTCGCCGAGGAGTTCCGCTCGCAGGTCCCCCGGTCCGGTCGCTCTCCGACGGTCACGGTGTACTGGTCCCCCTGGATCTCCAGTCGGATGGACTGACGGACCTCGTCGGGGAACGGCCTGCCCGCGAGTTCGGCCCTCGTGGGGAGCCAGGTGCCGTCGAGCGAGTCGTTCGGGGAGTCGTCGCCCCAGGCGATCGACGCGAGGGGAACGATCAGCGCCAACGCGACGGACCGTGTCGTGGTCACGGGAGTTCTCCTTCCAGAAAGAAATTCCGCCCGGTGCGAGGACGCGCTCCGGGCCGGCGTCGGCGTCGTGATACCTCGCGTCTGATCCTTTCGTCAATCGGGACCGTCGGGGTTCGCGCCTCGATCGATCCGCTGGATCTGGCGTTCGACGTGATCGGCGACGTCGTGGGCACCCGCGGCGCGCAGGTGTTTGACGGCTTCGCGGAGGTGGGCCAGGCGTCGTGGAAGCGAGCCTGCGGGATCTCCGTCTCGTGGCGGTCCCGCGACGCGGGGCGCGGTGCCTGGGGGAGCGATCTCCTCCTCAACGCAAGGTTCGGCGGACAGGCCGTAGAGCACCGGGCCATCCAGATCGATCGGGTGCCCGGCCATCAAGTGAGCGACGTCGGGCTCGTCCCCCAGGTTCCAACGCTCGGTTCCCCAGCGGAGCCGCTCCGTCCCCCGCGCGGTCATGACCAGCCGCGTGATGTGATCGTCGGCGATCTGGACGTAACCTTCCCAGTCGAGCCGAACGGAGTGGTTCCACTGGCGGCCGTCGGTGCGTGAGCCAAGCTCCGCCTGGCGACCGGCCACCTCGGACGCGCCGGTGATCCGAAGCGTTCGACCCGACGCCGGGCCGCCGGGAACCGGCTCGGCGCGGAGTTCGATGGACTCGCGATCCGTTTGGCCACCGACCGCGCGGCCTCCGAGCGGACTCACGTCGAGTTGACCCAGATACGCGTGACTGACGATCAACCGCGACAACTCCCGAGGCACCGCGAACGATTCGCCAGCGGGGGCTTTCGCGAGTTCGCCAAGGAACCGCCGTTGGGGACCGACA
>JBFWRA010000881.1:0-3090 GCA_050249155.1 Isosphaeraceae bacterium
CGAGTCCGAGGAAGGTCTCGACGCCGCGATCGACCAGGCCCGTCGCGAGGCGGGCACCGCCTTCGGCGTCCCCGACGTCTTCCTCGAAAAGTTCATTCGCAAGGCCAAACATATCGAGGTCCAGCTCCTCGGTGACAAGCACGGCGGCCTCGTCCATCTTTACGAGCGCGACTGTTCGCTTCAGCGCCGGCACCAGAAGATCATCGAGATCGCCCCCGCGCCCAACCTCGACCCGACCCTTCGCGCCGCGATCTGCGACTCCGCCGTGAAGATCGGCCGTCACGTCGGGTACGAGAACGCGGGCACGGTCGAGTTCCTGGTCGACGCGGAAACCGGCCAGTACTTCTTCATTGAAGTGAACCCGCGCATCCAGGTCGAGCACACGGTGACCGAGGTCGTCACCGGGCTGGACCTCATCAAGAGCCAGATCCTCATCGCCAAGGGGCTGCCCCTGGCCGATCCCGAGATCGGCATCGCCGGCCAGGATTCGGTCCGCGTCCTCGGTTTCGCGTTTCAATGCCGGGTCACGACCGAGGACCCCGCCAACAAGTTCACACCCGACTACGGCCGAATCACGCATTACCGATCCCCGGGCGGATTGGGCATCCGCCTGGACGGCGGCACGTCGATCACCGGCGGCCTGGTCACTCCCTTTTACGACTCGCTGCTGGTCAAGGTCACCGCCAGCGGCAACCGGTTCCACGACGCCGCGCTCCGAATGGAGCGAGCCCTCCAGGAATTCCGCGTTCGAGGGGTCAAGACGAACGTCCCGTTCCTCGTCAACGTCGTCACCCATCCCGAGTTCCTCAACGGGAATTGCACCACCCGATTCATCGACGATACGCCCGAGTTGTTCCGGTTCGCCGTTCGCCGGGACCGGGCGACCAAGCTTCTGACCTTCGCGGCGGAGATCACGATCAACGGCTTCCCAGGCGTCACCAAAATCGAGGGCGCCAGCGCCGTCGCCGAGCCGACCCCGCCAAAGTGCGACCTCACCGCCTCCATTCCGGACGGCTCCCGCCAGCGCTTTCAGAAACTAGGCGCGGATGGGTTCTCGAAGTGGATTCGCGAACAAACCCCGTTGCTGCTGACCGACACCACGTTCCGTGACGCGCATCAGTCGCTGCTGGCGACCCGTGTCCGAACCCGCGACATGCTCCGTCTGGCCGACGCCTACGCCCGGCTCTGCCCCGACATGTTCTCGATCGAGATGTGGGGAGGGGCGACCTTCGACACCGCGATGAGGTTCCTGAAGGAGGACCCCTGGGATCGGTTGGTCGACCTCCGCGCCAAGATCCCGAACATCCTCTTTCAGATGCTCCTGCGCGGCTCCAACGCCGTCGGTTACACGAGCTACCCGGACAACGTGGTCCGCGCCTTCGTGAAGGAATCCGCCCAGGCGGGGATCGACCTGTTCCGGGTCTTCGACTCGCTGAACTGGGTGCCCAACATGGAGGTCGCGCTGGAGGCCGTCCGCGAGGAGGGGATGCTCTGCGAGGCCGCGATTTGCTACACCGGCGACATCCTCGATCCCTCCCGGCCGAAGTACGACCTGGCATACTACGTCACGATGGCCGAGGAACTGGAACGCCGCGGGGCGAACCTGATCGCGATCAAGGACATGTCGGGCCTTTGCAAGCCGTTCGCGGCCGAGCGCCTGGTCAAGGCGCTTCGCGAGGCGGTCGGCATACCCATCCATTTTCATACGCATGATTCTGGAGGAATGCAAGCCGCGAGCATCCTTCGGGCTTCGGAGGTGGGTCTGGACGTGGCCGACGGCGCGGTGGCGTCGATGTCGGGGATGACCTCGCAGCCCAGCCTCAACGCCGTGGTGGAGGCGCTGAGGTTCACTCCTCGCGAGACCGGCGTCAGCCACGAGGCGTTGATCGCGATCAGCCGGTACTGGGAGGAGGTCCGGAGCCTCTACGCGCCGTTCGAGTCGGGATTGAAGTCCCCCTCGGCGGAGGTTTACGCGTATGAGATGCCAGGGGGTCAATACTCGAACCTCTTCCAGCAGGCCAAGGCGCTGGGTCTGGCGGCTCGCTGGGAGGAGGTCTGCCGGGCCTACGCCGAAGTGAACATGATGTTCGGCGACGTCGTGAAGGTGACGCCGACCTCGAAGGTCGTCGGCGACATGGCCCTCTTCATGGTGGCCAACAACCTGACTCCCGAGGACTGCGTCGACCCTGAACGCGAACTGGCGTTCCCGGAAAGCGTCGTCGAACTCTTCGAAGGGCGGCTCGGCCAGCCGCCGGGAGGGTTCCCGCCGGTCCTTCAGGAGCGCGTCCTGAAGGGCCGCCCCGCGCTCACGGAACGCCCTGGCGAGAGCCTTCCCCCCGCCGACGTTCCGGCCGCTCGGGATCAGGCCGCCAAACTCCTGGGACGACCCGCCAGCGATCGCGAGGCGCTCAGCCTCCTGCTTTATCCCCGGGTCTTCCCCGACCTCGCCGCGCATGAGCGCTCGTATTCCGACACGTCGATTCTTCCGACGTCGGTGTTCTTCCAGGGGCCGGAACCCGGGGCCGAGATCCCCGTCGAGATCGAGCCTGGAAAGACGATGATCGTCAAGCTCCTGACCGTGGGCGAGCCTCGCCTGGACGGCACGAGGACGGTTTTCTTCGAGCTCAACGGCCTGCCGAGGGAAGTCACGGTGACCGACCGGTCGCTGGCCTCGTCGGTGAGGGAGACCCCGAAGGCCGACCCGAACGACCCGAATCAGATCGGCTCGCCCTTGCCAGGCCTGGTGGTGGGCGTGGCCGTCTCGGCGGGCGACCCGGTCCGCAAGGGTCAAAAGCTTCTTTCCATTGAAGCGATGAAGATGGAAACCACGATTTACGCCGAGCGGCCCGGCAGGGTCGCCGAGGTGCTCGCCGCGGTCGGCCTCCAGGTCAAGACGGGCGAACTTCTGGTTCGGCTGGGCCCCGCCTGAGGCTCCGCCGATGTCCTCGCCGTTTGTGCGTTCGTGGGTTCATCGCGACGAGCTAGGCTCGACCAGCGACCTGGCCAGGGTGCTGGTCGCCGAGCCAGGGAGGGAGTATCCGTTGGCCGTGCGGGCCCGCAGTCATACCCGGGGACGCGGGCGGGGCAGCC
>JBFWRA010000882.1:0-3089 GCA_050249155.1 Isosphaeraceae bacterium
CGACACGGAAGGATTTCGGGACGCGGGTGCAATTCCCGCCGCCTCCACTACTTACGTCGATTGCCAGCTCCTGACTGGCAACGGCAACCGACGACGAAACCCCTTCCCCCGAAGGGGTTTCGTCATTTACGGGCCGAGCCTCTGCCGATTCGCTCGTGTCAGTCGCTGCTGATGCGTGACCCGGAACGACTGCCGGCGCGCCGCTGAGGCGCTGCGCGCTCCCGCCCGGCGTAGGCGGCGACGCCAGCGCCCGGGCCTGGTCTTCGAGGCCGATGTGGGTTTACTTCATCGTCATCCGCACGTCGACGGGGGTGACTGGGATATCGTCCGCGAGACCCCGGTCGGGGGGCCGTCGCACCAGGCGTCCGATCCCCCGTCGACGTCTCCGTCTTGGACGTTAGGCCGCCCTTGTCGTCGTGGACGTAGGTGAACGTGTTGTCGGCGGACAGGCGGTTGCCGGTCGACGTCGAGTACCCGGTCATCGTCCGGTTGCCGTTGGCGTCGAATGAGAACGACTCGCTGGCGAACGAGCCGTTGGTGTGGGTGACGCCGGTCAACTGATCGTCGTTGGTGTACGTGTACGAGACCGTGTCCGTCGACCCTCCGCTGGCCCAGGTCCGGGACTCGGAGGTCAATCGGTCGGCGGCGTCGAGGGTGTAGGCGTAGGAGGCGCGGGTGGTCCCGCCGCCGGTCTTGTGGGTCAGCGAGGTCAGGCGGTCGGAAACCGCTTGGGCGCGCGGCGTGACTCACAACGGCGCTGTTGAAGCGCGGGCCACGTCCGCGGTTCGAGGCTGGGTAGGGCCAGCCGACTTGTGGAGTCCGCCGTTCGGGGTTGGTTTGCCTGACGACGCGAGTATAATCACCGGCATGACCGTCAAGGAAATCCTCGCACAACTCGAGTCCCTCGGCGACGACGCTCGCCGCAAGCACAACGTCAAGGCCGGCGCGCCCGACAACCAGTTCGGCGTGAAACTCGGCGACGTCAGGGCGATCGCCAAGAAGATCAAGTCCAATCACGAACTGGCGCTCGCACTCTGGGAGACCGGCAACGTCGAGGCCCAGCTCCTCGCCACGCTCATCATCAAGCCCAAATCACTTTCCACCGACGAACTCGACAAACTGACCCGCTCCGTGACCTGCGCCCAGGTGGCCGACTGGCTGAACTCCTACGTCGTCGCGGAGCATCCCGAGAAGGAAGCGCTGCGGGGAAAGTGGATGAAGGCGAAGGATCGCTGGGCCGCCCGCGCGGGCTGGCACTTCACGGCCAGCCGCGTCAACAAGGGGGCCGCGGACGGCCTCGACCTGCCCGCGCTGCTCGATCGCATCGAGAAGGAGATGCCCAAGGCGTCGCCGGAGGTGCAGTGGACGATGAACAACACGCTCGCCGCCATTGGCATCCACCACCCCGAACTCCGCGATCGGACGATCGCCATCGGCGAGAAAATCGGCCTGTATCGCGACTGGCCGGTGTCCAAGGGTTGCACGCCCCCCTATGTGCCTGTCTGGGTGGAGTTCATGGTGAATCGGCGGGGCTGAGCGGACGACGCCGAAGACGCTCCGGCCTCAAGGGGTCTCCGACGCTCCGTTCTTCGGCAACGAGGACAAGGTCACCCACACCAGCGCCGAGGCGGTTGAGTTGATTCCCCCACGGGGGCTCGGAGGCCAGCCGCCCGGTTCTCCCAGACGACTTCGCAATCCCCCTGTCGCCAATCCCCGGGCCCTCGCCCCACCGACCCCGTGCGCTCGCCTCATGGCAGTCCCTCCTGGACCGTCGCCGAAACGCAAGGGGGTCAAGTCTCGATCTCGATCCAGGTCGGCGCGTGGTCGCTCGTTTTCTCCAGCGCCCGGACGTCCCGGTCCACGCCGGCGGCCTTCAATCGCGGGGCGAGGTCCGGGCTCAGAAGCAGGTGGTCGATGCGGATGCCCGCGTTCCTGGCGAACGCCTGCCGGAAATAGTCCCAGAAGGTGTAGATCCGCTCCTCGGGATGGATGGTCCGCAACGCGTCCGTCCAGCCCTGGGCGAGGAGTCGCTGGTAGGCCGCGCGCGTCTCGGGCAGAAACAGGGCGTCCCGGACCCAGTTCGCGGGCTTGGCGGCGTCGAACTCGGTCGGGATGACGTTGTAGTCGCCCGCGAGGACGACGGGTTCGCCCCGGTCGATCAGGCTCGCCGCGTGGCCGATGAACCGCTCGAACCACGCGAGCTTGTAGTCGAATTTCGGGCCGGGAGCTGGGTTACCGTTCGGCAGGTAAAGGCAGCCGACGGTGATCCCGCGCACGTTGGCCTCGACGTAGCGGCTGTGGGAGTCGTCCGGGTCGCCGGGCAGACCGCGCCGGGTCTCCCGGGGCGTGTCGCCTCGGACGAGGATGGCGACGCCGTTATAGCCCTTCTGGCCGTGCCAGACGGCCTCATAGCCCGCCCCGCGGATCGCGTCGACGGGGAACTTCTCGTCCGCCGCCTTCAGTTCCTGCAAGCAGGCCACGTCCGGCTTCGATTCGGCGAGCCAGTCGAGCAACACCGGCAGGCGCGCGCCGATTCCGTTCACGTTGTAGGTGGCGATCTTCATGAAGGCCCATTTCCTCAACTGAAGGCGTGCATGAACGAGACCTGGCCGCTAAGGAACCAGACGAGCCAGCCGAGCGTCCAGAGCCCGATCCGCACCGTCCGCTCACCGCGCCGGAACGGAAGCGGCACCACCTGGGCGATCAGCCCAAGGGCCAGGACCGGACCGAAGACGCCCGTGAGCGTGAGCGAGAACTGGCCGCAGCAGGACTGGCCGTCGCGCGCGATGGCTCCAACGAACGGACCGGTGATCGTCGCGAGCGTCGTGAGCGCCACGGGTCGCTGACTGACGTCGCTGGGCGAGCCCGAGCGGACCGCGAGGAACGTCAGCGCCGTGAATGGCGCGAGCAGCCCAAGCAGGACGTACGCGCGGGCCCACGAGCCGCGCGGGGGCCGCTTCGCCTCCCCGACCTCGATCTCCCGCTCGGCCCCTGTCACGGCCCGGCCTCGGCGTAACTGATGAGTTCGATCTTCCGACGGGCGACGACCTCCCTCACCTTGTCGCTGGTGAAGGCCCGGGTCACGCCAG
>JBFWRA010000883.1:0-3080 GCA_050249155.1 Isosphaeraceae bacterium
CAGGACGTCGTCGGACCGGGTCCGGAGCTGCTCCTCGACGTGCCGCCGCAGAAAGGTCTTGCGGTTCGGCGGGGCCGACGCGGGTTCCGGGGGGGCGAAGACGGGCATCGGCGAGCCCCGATCAGGGAAGTCCCCGTGTCGCGACGTGACCCGACGATCCAAGGACGGGAAGCCGGTGGCATCGGGTGACTCACCTTGTTATCCCAGGAACGGATCACCCCGTCCAGCGTCGGCCCACGCATGCCCGCGTCACTTGACGTGAGCGTCATCAGAAAAAAGAATAGTGGCCGGATCGACAGGACCCCGAATTCCCAGGGAGAACCCGCCATGAGTGGCCCGATCGTTCGCAAATACGGCTTTCCGAACTTCGACGCGATCTTCGGCAAGAAGGAGCTGCAACACGGCACCGAGGAACCGGAAGCCGCGAAGGAACAGGCCGACGCCGATCCCAAGGCCGCGTCGCCCAAGGACGAGCCTCAAAGCTCCGCCAAGAAGGGATGATCGCGGGAGCTTGGGAGGGATGGGAAGGATTGACGGACGGTCAATTCAGCAGGTCGTCGACGAGGGCTTCGCGGAGTTTCTGAATCGCCCGCGATTTCTCGTTGCTGATCGTCTTGGGGGCCACGCCCCAGGCCTCGGCGATCTCGGCGGGGGTCTTGCCCTGGAGCGTCTCGTGGACGAGGTCGGCCTCTCGGGGAGAGAGGGATTGTTCAATCGCCTCCTCCAGCGCCCCTCGCCAGAACGCCTGGTTTCCGCCCTCGCCATCCGCGCTGGCCACGTCGATCGAATCGAGCGGCAGGAACGTCTTCTCACGCTGGGCTCGCTTCTTCACGGTGTCGATCGCGCGGAAGAAGTCCGGTCCCTCGGCCGTCTCCCGGCTCAGGACGTCGCGAATGCCCAGATTCCCAATCTCACCGACGAGCAGGTCGAATCGCCTTCGGCCCAGGTTCTGGAGCAGGGAGACGTAAACGGCCTGCGAACAGTCGTCGTGCTGCTGCTGGGGGACTCCCGCGCGGTACCAGGTTCGGCTCAGGTAGCGATTGAGTTGCGCATACCCCGCGTCCAGCGCCTCGGGTTCCACGACCCGCCCGGTCGCGAGGGTCACGCTCCCCGGCAGGAGGTCGATGATTCGCGACTGGTCGAGCACCTCGTCCCAGGCGTCGGCCCCGAAAGTCTCGGGCAGAGGAGCGACGGGCGACGTTTCCAGGACGTCACGTTCCACGGTCAGGTCGGGCAGCGACTGTGTGGCACCATTCAGCAGACGAAGCGCCTCGAGCGCCTCGACCACCGGGCGGTACGACCTCCTCGCATTACCCTGACCTTTCCCAATCACCGGGACCACCCTCCCCGTGAAAACCCGCGACAACGCCCCACTTTCCCGATACTCCGGAATCGGAGCCACCGCGTGTCATCCGATCAACCGAGTCCGCGCGATTCGCACCCCTGAAACATAGAACGGCCCAAATTCTCATTTCCTTTCTGAGATGGCCAACCTAAACAAAAAACCGAAACTCGACGAGAGGAATTCCCGCACACCACACGCATGCATGATATGGTTCTTGGGAGAAAACGTCCAGAGGGATCCTTGGGACTGTCGGGGCTCACTGGAGTTTTCCTCGGCCGGTGAGCTCCCAGACCGACTCGACGATTCCATCGCGTTGCGCGAGAACGCGATCGTGCAATACGAAAGTAAAATCGCTGTAGCCGGGAATCACGATCACTTTTTCTCCGATCTCAAGTGAGGTGCCGTCGGCGAGCGACACTTTCGCGTGTTCCGCTGAGAGCGAGACGACCTCGCAACCCGGATAATCTCGGAGGACTGGGGGAGTTCGGTAACCGCTCACCGACTTTTGCCCAATATCGAGGATCGCGCGGTTGCCCTCGGGTCGGCTGACGACCGTCGCGAGGAGGGCGATGGCGGGCTCATGCCCCTGGACCTTGCAGAGTTCCGTGTAGTACCGACAGGCGAAGACGCCCCCGCCGGCCTGGATCTCGGTCAAGCCGGGGATCGTCGAGGAAATCTGGTAGGAGCCGGTGCCGCCGGCGGAGACGATCCGGCAGGGGAGGCCCGCCCGTTCGATCTCGGTCCTCGCGTCGAGCAATCGTCCGATCGCGGTCTCGATCGCCTGGCGTTTCTCCTCGGGGTTTTCGATCAGGAGGGTGTGCCCCTCGTAGCCCATCACGCCGTCGAAACGGAGTCCAGGCGCGCTGGCGACCCGCTGGGCGAGGGCCGCCGCCGCCTTGGGGGCGTTCACGCCGCAGCGTTCCATGCCAAGGTCGACGTCGACCAGCAGGCCGATGGTGACGCCAATGGCCTGGGCCGCCTGGGAGAGGGGTTCGACCTGCGAGGGGTGGTCGACGGTCGCCTTGACCTCGCCCTGGCGCTGAAGGGCGGCGAGCCTGGCGGTCTTGGTCGGCCCGACGACCAGGTGGGCGATCAGCACGTCGTCGATCCCGCCGGCGACCATCACCTCGGCTTCGGAGACCTTGGCGACGGTGACCCCGATCGCCCCGGCCTTGCGGAGCGCGTGGGCGATCGCGGGGGACTTGAACGCCTTCGCGTGGGGTCTCCACGCGATCCGACTCTCGCGGAACCGTCGCGCCATCGTGGCCACGTTCCGCTCGAACTTCGTCAGGTCGAGCAGCAACGTGGGAGTGTCGAGGGCGTCCAGGGGCATTCCAATGGGACTGAGGAGCATCGGTCGGTTCCGTGTGAGAGCGGGGATCAAACCTGCGAAGGCATTTCGAAGCGGGGGCCGTATTCGCGGGAGAGCAGGGCGTCGGCCTCGGGCGCGTCCTTGAAGGCTTCGCGGACAGGGTCGAAGGTTAGCTTTCGGCCGACACGATGGGCGACGTTGCCAAGGTGGCAAAGCCGGGTGCTGAGATGTCCGATTTCGATCTCGGCGTTGGGCTTGCCGCGCGAGGCGACGCACTCCAGGAAGTTCCGGACGTGCGAGATTCCGCCGCCGGGCTTCTCGCCGAGGGGCTTCTCGGGGGGATTGCCGTCGGGGTCCTCGACGCGCCAGCCCTTGTCGTCGATCAGGAGCGTTCCCTTGTCCCCATAGAAGGCGATGCCGAAC
>JBFWRA010000884.1:0-3069 GCA_050249155.1 Isosphaeraceae bacterium
TCAAGGACGCCGTGGGGTTTTATCGGGAACTGGTTCGCGAACACGCCGAGAACCGCTGGATCGAGGGGGAACTCGCGATCGCGAGCCGGCGGTTGGCCAGGCTTCTGATGGAAACCGCGTCGAGCGAGGACGCGCTGGAGGCCGGACTCGAAGCGCTCCGGCTTTCCCAGACGCTTCACCGCCGACTGCCGAGGAATCCGGACCTTCGCCACGGAATCGCGTTGTGTCACGTCATGCTCGCCCACGTGTACCTGAAGCGAGGTCGGCTCGACGAGGCGTTCGCCAGCACGGAGGCGGCGATCCCGCTGTTCCGGGGCCTGGTCGAGGAGTTTCCCGACCGCGTCGCGTATCGGGTCGACCTCACGGGCGTTCTTGGGAATCATGGCCTCGCGCTTCACGGGGCGAGGCGACTGGACCAGGCCCGAGAGATCTGGACCACCCTGGCGGACGAGTTGGAAACGCTCACCAGACTGGAGCCGGAGTTTCGGGCGTACCGGGTCCAGCTCGCCACGGCGCGCAACAACCTCGCGTTCGTGACCCAGGGTCCAACGAAAATCGCCCACCTCCGCCAGGCGCTCGCGCTTCGGATGGAACTGTCGCGAGGAAGCACGGGCTTCGCCCTGCGCGACCTGGCCCAGACTCGAAAGAACCTCGCGACGGCGCTCGCCGCCGAGGGGAACCATGACGAGTCGGACCGACTCTTCGAGGTGGCCATTCAGGACGCCGAGCGGACGGTGACCGCCAATCCCGAGGTACCCGAGTTCCACTTCGTGATGGGTTCGGTTTTGAGCGCCTTCGCCACCAGCCTGGCGAATCGGGGTCGACTCGTCGAGGCGCGGCGCTTCTATGAGTCGAGCTTCGCCCGGCTCGAAACCGTCCTTAGGGACGATCCGAAACATACTCTCGGGCGAAGGGAACTTCGGTCGGTCTGCCGCGATCTGGGGAAGATCTCGGTCAACCTCGGCGACCGCGCCGGGGCGTTCGCGCTCAGCGCGCGCGGTCGCCCTTATCTCGGAGAGGACCCGGAATGGTGGGCGGATCAGGCCCGCCAATTCGCTCTCATCCTTCCGAACCAGGGGGGCCCGGACGATGAGCCTCCGACGCGTGCCCAGATGATCGAGGCCGCCGCCGAGGCGATCACGCTCGCGAGGCGGTTTGACCGACACAGCGCCGAGAGGCTTCGCGCGGACCCCTCGCTGGCGGGGATCGTCCAGGAACCGGCGATCCAGAAAGCGCTCGCGCCCTGAAGGTCGATCGGGCTGGGCGCTGGCGAACCTCGCGAACCCGCGCCGAACCGACGACGACGCTCAAGAAATCATGTGATGATTTCGCGAATTGTTAGCGGAAGAAGATCGCGGCCTCGTCGTAGAAGCGGAGGTCGAGAGTCCTCGTGGCGGACACGTTCTCGTCCAAAGGTTTGGTGACGATCTCGTTTCCCTCGAGCGCGACGAGGGTCCCAAACTCGCGGCGGATGACCAGTCGACTCGCCGCGAGGCCGAGGCGGGTCGCGAGGACCCGGTCGTACGCCGTGGGGGGGCCACCCCGTTGAAGGTGGCCCAGATTCACATAACGGGTTTCAAATCCCGTTCGACGTTCGATTTGCTGGGCGAGGACGCTGGCGATCCCGCCGAGCCGGGCGTTTCCGAACGGGTCTCGGGACGAGTCGTAAGTGACCGCGCCCCCCTCGGGGAACTCCGCGCCCTCGGACACCAGGACGATGCCGTAGCATTTCCCCGCGCTTCGGCGACGCTTCAGGACCTCGACGAGGTGGTCGAGATTGATGGGAACCTCGGGAACCAGGATGTAATCCGCCGCCACCGCGATTCCCGCGAAGCAGGCGATCCAGCCAGAGTTGCGCCCCATGGTCTCGACGACCATGATGCGCCGGTGGCTTTCGGTGGTGGTTCGCAGGCGATCGACGGCCTCCGTCACGATGTTGATCGCGGTGTCGTGTCCGAAGGTGAAGTCGGTGACCAGGAGGTCGTTGTCGATGGTCTTGGGGATGCCCACGAGGGGAAGCCTGAAATCCTTGTAAAGCCGATAGGCGACCCCGAGTGTGTCGTCGCCGCCGATCGCGATCAGGGCGTCGAGACCCAGACTTTGAAAGTGATCGATCAGGGCGGGGATATCCGAGTCGGGGTTCTTGTACGGATTGGTCCGCGAGGATCCGAGGATCGTTCCGCCACGTCCGACGACGTCGTCGGTCAGTCGGACGTCGAGGTCGGTGGAGAGGTTGCGAAGGAGTCCCTTCCAGCCCTCCAGAATTCCGACGCACTGACCACCCTCGTTGGAGACGCGTTGGACGACCGCGCGGATGACCGCGTTCAGACCAGGGCAGTCGCCCCCTCCGGTCAACAGGCCGACTTTCATCGCTGGGGCCTCGGGAGGTGGACGCGGGCCGGCGCGGTTCACCGAGCACTCATGCTACTGACGAGAAGTCGGACCCGCACGGCTCGGTACGTGTCTTGGACGATACCACGGGGGCACCACGTCCCACCAGTGATCTTTGATCGACCAGGCGGGGCGGGATCAGTGGGAACTCGACCCTCGCGCGGCCAGGAGAACACGCTCGACCCAGGTGGTGTCGACGCGTCCTTCAATAAAGTCGCGATTCTGGAAAATCCGGCGGTGAAGGGGAATCGTGGTCTGAATTCCTTCAATGACGAGTTCGTCGAGGGCTCGGCGCATCGTGGCGAGCGCCTCGGGGCGGGTGGGCGCGTGGACGATGAGCTTTCCCACCAGCGAGTCGTAATTCGGTGGCACGGTGTAGCCGACCTGGGCGTGCGAGTCCCAGCGCACTCCTGGACCACCGGGAACCCGCAGCGTGTGGATCTTGCCCGGAGAGGGCCTGAAGTCGTGATCGGGGTCTTCCGAGTTGATCCGGCATTCGATCGAGTGCCCGCGGGTGACGACGTCCTCCTGGCGGAACGGCAGTCGTTCTCCCGAGGCGATGAGGATCTGTCGTTTGACCAGGTCGATCCCCGTGACGAGTTCCGTCACCGGGTGTTCAACCTGGATCCGCGCGTTGACCTCGATGAAGTAGAAGCGGTTGTCGGCGTCGACGAGAAA
>JBFWRA010000885.1:0-3065 GCA_050249155.1 Isosphaeraceae bacterium
CTTCGGGTCGATGGCCAGGAAGGACTGGACACGGTCCGCGACAAGATCGACTGGGAAGGCCAGAACAACGGGTATCACCAGATTAGCACCTATCGACGTGATCAATCCGCGCAGCTCGGCACGATGCCCAACCTCTTCAATCGCCCGAGCTGGACCGTCGCCGTCGGCGATCGAGAAATCGACCCCGCCCACGGTGATCTCAAGTTCGTCCACGAATGGGACCCCCAGCGCGACCCCTGGTCGATCTCGCCCGAGGACCTTCGCCTCGCCTCGGATAGCCCCGCCCGGCTTTCCGGCTCGACCCTCGACCGCATTCCGAACCCACCGTCACCCCCGCCCTGACACGCGCCGAAGTCGCGCCAGGCGATCCGCGGCCTCGGCGCCACGCTCGTTCGCCAGGGCGTCGCGGACCTCTCGTAGGCCCCGGAGATGCCGAGGTCGGAAAGGCACCCCGGCCCCGGCCTCGGGCGGCTCGGGGATGAGCCGGCTCACGATGGCGGCGCCCAGGGAGTCGAGCCCCGCGCCCGACTCCGCCGAGACGGTGACGGACACGAGCCCCGGGACTTCCCAGGCGAGTGGCAGGTCGGACTTGTTGGCCACGACCAGGGCCTCGGGGAATTCATCGACCAGGGTCTGGTCAGTCCTCGTGAGGGGCTCGGAACGATCGAGGATCAGCAAGACCAGGTCGGCCAGCCGTTGAGACGCCCGGGCCCGACCGATCCCCTCGCGTTCCAGAAGGTCGAGAGCGTCCCGACGTCCCGCGGTGTCGCTCACCTCGACCGGCCATCCCTCCAGCGCCGTGCTCAGGGTCACCACGTCGAGCGTGGTCCCTGGAGTCGGGTCCACGATGGCGCGCTCATAACCCGCCAGCGCGTTGAGCAGCCGACTCTTGCCGACGTTCGGCCGACCCGCCAGGACGACCCGCCAGCCCGTCGTCAATCGGAGCCCGACGTCCGCCCGCGCGATCAAACGCGCCACATGATTTGACGCTTCAACCATCGACCGATCCAGGGACCGGGCGATCGCGGCGAGTTCCCGGTCCAGCGCGCCCTGAGCCTGCTCCAGCAGGATCTCGGCGCACCGGAGCGTGGGAGCCCTGGCGAGATCCACGGTCGCCTCGGCCTCGATGATCGACCGCGCGTTCCCACGGACCCAGGCCGCAGGCTGGCGGCACTCGACGCCGATCCCGGCGAGAGCCTCCAGGATCAGGTTGACCGCCGCCATGCCACCATGCCCGTGGAGTTCCACCTCGGGAGGAGCGTCCTGGGTCACGACCGCCACGACCTCGTCGCCCAGGCCCGCCCCGACCCGACCGAACCGGACGTCGCCAGGCCTGGTCCTGGCGAGCGATCGAGGAGTCACAGGACGGAAGACCGAGTCGACGGCACTCAGGGCGTTCGGGCCCCAGACCCTGACGACCGCGACGGCTCCTCGTCCCCTGGGGGTCAGGACCGCGGCTCTGGTCGTCTGGGTGCCCTTCGTTTCCTCAGACCCCATGACCTTGTCCGTGCGAGGTGCCGGAAAACGCCTGTCGGGCCAAACCAAGAAGGACGAGGTCAGGCGACACCTGGGCGTCGGGCCATGAGATCGCCCTGGAAAGCGCGCCGGCGTCCCCCCCCGACCAGACCAGCCAGGGAGAATCGCCCAGTCCGATCGATTGTCGAGTCAAAAGCTCCCGGACCGCGCCGACGACCCCCCAGTAGACCCCGGCCTCGAGCGCCGGTCGCGTGGCGTCGCCCCACGCGGGGGGCATCTCGATCGGGGTCACCTCGGGAAGCTGGGCGGTCAGCGTGTGGAGGGCGCGCGCCGAGAGACCCAGCCCCAGTCCGATCGCCCCTCCTTGCCAGACTCCCTCCGCGGAGATCCGCTCCACCGTCACCGCGGTGCCACAAAGCACGACCAGCCCCGGCCGTCCCCGCGGACGAGTCGCGACCGCCGCGGCGACCGCCAGGGCGCGGTCAGCCCCCGTCGTTTCGGGGTGGGCGAGCGCCTGGGCGACGTCGACGTCGGCGGCTGAACGATACCAGCGAACGCTCGCGACAGACCGATCGCCGAGGAATGTGGCCAGTCGAGCCGCCGCCGGAGGATTCACCGACGAGATGGCCCAGGAGGTCGGCCCCTGGTCGGCTCGGACCCAGTCATCCCAGGCCAGGGACCAGGCGTCCGGGTCATCCGCGGGCAAGGCCACGACCTGTTCCACCCAGCCGCCGGGGCCGACTCGTCCCCACTTCAGACGGGTGTTTCCCAGGTCGGCCACGACGTGTATCACGAGCACACCCCCGCCTTGATCGGCCCAAACGGGACCAAAGTCAGCCGGTCGTCGCCGGGTCGTCGGGCATGGCGGGGCTCACCCGACCCTCCGTCACGATCGGTGCCGGCTCCTCGGCGGAATCTGCCCTGGGCTCGTCGATAGTCGGGGGAAGCTCCTCCAGAAGCTCCGCGACCCGCCGCAAGAGTTCCGGGAGTCCCTTCCCCGTGACCGCGGAGATCGCCAGGACCTCGCGGCCAGTCTCCCGGGCGACCCGACTCACGGCCTCCTCCGCGCCGGTCACGTCCCACTTGGTCAGGACCAGGAGCTCGGGACGCGTCGCCAGAGCGGGGCTGTGGAACTCCAACTCGCGACGGATCGTCCGATAGTTCGCGAGGGGGTCCGAGCCATCGAGAGGCACCGCGTCCACCAGGTGAACCAGCAACCGGGTCCGCTCGACGTGCCGCAGGAACTCGTGGCCGAGCCCATGCCCCTGGTGCGCTCCTTCGATCAACCCCGGGACGTCCGCGACCAGGAACGTTCGGTCCCCACCGACGGTCACCATCCCGAGATTCGGATATTTGGTTGTGAACGGATAATCCGCGATCTCCGGGTGGGCCCTGGAGATCCTGGAAAGCAAGGTGGATTTCCCCGCGTTGGGCAGGCCGACCAGACCCACGTCGGCGATGAGCTTGAGTTCCAGCGTGATCGAACGTTCCTCGCCTGGCTCCCCTTTTTCCACTTGTCGTGGCGCTCGGTTGGTGGAGGACTTGAAGTGGGTGTTCCCGTAACCCCCCTTGCCCCCTCGCGCCACGAT
>JBFWRA010000886.1:0-3065 GCA_050249155.1 Isosphaeraceae bacterium
CGTACCTCCCGCCTGGGGCGAACGTCAAGGGGGGGACACGAGCCGGAATACCCGCCTCAGTCCGATGGGAGAGTTCAACGACCTACGATCTTAGGTCCGCGAGGATGGGACCGCAAGCGCGCCGACGTTGGCTTTCCATGATCCAAGTGGCTTTCAACCCTCGCCCGGCCGGTGCGTCAAGTCTTCGTCGGCCGCGCGTGCGCCGCGACGATCGCCCGAGCGGTGCGCAGGCCGTCGACGGCCGCGCTCACGATCCCGCCGGCATAACCCGCGCCCTCGCCGCAGGGGTAGAGTCCCGCCACCGCGGGGCTCTGACGCGTCGTGTGATCCCGAGGGATGCGCACGGGGGACGAGCCTCGGGACTCGGGCCCGGTCAGGGTCGCCTCGCGGAGGAAGAGGCCCTGGAAACGACGATCCATCGTCGGGAGGCCACGTGACAGGGTCTCGATCACGATCGACGGGAGGATCGCCGCCAGGTCGAGCGAGACGGTCCCACGCGGGTAGCTGCTGGGCAATTCGCCGCGACTGCCACGCCCTGAAAGGAAGTCGCTCGCTCGCTGGATGGGGGCCGCGTAGTTTCGCCCGGCGGCGACATAGGCCATCCGTTCGGCCCGCTGCTGGAAGTGGACTCCGGCCAGCGGATGTCTGCTGCCCGTGTCCGCGGGGTCGATCGTGACGACCAGGCCGCTGTTGGCGAACGGGGAGTCGTGCCGGCTCTGGCTCATTCCGTTGGTGCAGAAGTAGCCCGGCTCGCTCACGCTCGGCATCACGTAACCGCCCGCGCACATACAGAATGTGAACAGGTCTCGCGATCCGGCGCGGACGGTCATGGCGTAATCCGCGGCCCCCAGGGCGGAATGCCCGGCGTTGACGCCATAACGCGCGGTGTCGATCTGACGCTGCGGTTGCTCGATCCGCACGCCAAGCTGAAACGGCTTGGCCTCCAGCGGCACTCCCCGGCGCAGAAGCATGCCGTAGGTGTCGCGGGCGCTGTGCCCGACGGCCAGCACGGCGAGGTCGGTCTCGATGCGTCCCGAACTGGTCAGCAGCGCCTTGAGTCCGCCGTCGGCGGGGTCGCGTTCCAGGTCCTCGACCCGACAGGAAAACCGGACCTCGCCGCCGAGCGCTTCCAGCTTCCTGCGCAGGGTTCGGACGATCAGCGGCAGGCGATTCGAGCCGAGGTGCGGCCTTTGCTCGTAGACGACTGACGGCTTGCCGTGGCATTCCGCGATCAGTTCCAGAACGCGGAGAACGTCCGGGCCGGTGTTTCTGCTGGTGAGCTTGCCGTCGCTAAAGGTACCCGCGCCTCCTTCGCCGAAGAGGTAATTGCTCTCGGGGTCGAGAACTCCTCCCTCGTCGAACGTCCGGACGTCGGCGACCCGGTCCTTCACCGCCCTGCCCCGTTCGAGAATCAACGGTTGGTAGCCGCTGAGCGCGAGCATGTAGCCGGCGAAGAGCCCCGCGGGCCCCGCGCCGATGATCACGGGTCGGTGTTTCAAGGGGGCCTGGCCAGGCTCCGGCCAGTCGAACGTCTCGGCCTGGAACCGCTCGACGCCGCCGCCTCGAAGTCGATCGGCCAGGGCGTTCTCGGCGTCGGGGACCTCGACTTCCGCGGCGTAGACGAAGTGAAGGTCGTCGTGACGCCGGGCGTCCAGGCTTTTCCGGAGAATCCGGATTCTGGCGATCGCGTCGGCGCCGATTCCCAGGCGTTCGGAGAGCTTGGCCGGGAGCAGTTCCTCGGGCTCGTCGAGTTCCAGTCGGAGGTTGGCGACTTTCAGCGGCATGCGATCAGCCCGCCACGGGGCCGAAGCAGATCAGCGTGATGTCGTCCACCTGGGAGTGTCCGGCGGAGAATTCCCGGACGTCCTGAAGGATCGCGCGGCCCACGGCCTCGGGACCACCGGCCGCCTCGCCGACGCGCTTGCGAAGCCTGGGGGTCTCGCACGTGTGGTACAGCTCTTCCAGCAGGTTCCGAGCGTCCGGGACGCCGTCGGAGTAGACCACGACCACGTCTCCCGGAGCGAGCTGGACGTCCAACTGCCGGTAGTCGGATTCGGGCACGATCCCCAGGGGGAAGCCGGTGATCTCCTCTCCGAGTTCCTCGACCTGGCCGTTGGCCCGCCGGACCATCACGGGCAGGTGGCCGGCCGAGGCGATGGTGAGGACTTTCCGCTCCAGGTCGAGCACGCCGAGGCTCAGCGTGATGAATTTCTCCTCGATCCCCGCGGCGCAGAGCAGTGTGTTCAACTCGTTGGCGGCGGGGCCGGGCGCGTTCTCGGTCAGGATGCAGTAACGGGTGTCACCGGAGAACTTGGCCATCATCAGCGCGGCGGAGACCCCTTTTCCCGAGACGTCGGCCAGGGCGATGGCCCAACGTTCCTGGGAGAGCTGGACGAAGTCGTAGTAGTCGCCACCCACCTCATAGGCGGGGTGGTAATGCGCGAAGAACTCGTACCCGGGCACCTTGGGCAAGTTCTGGGGCAGGAACCGCTTCTGGACTTGCTCGGCCAGTTTCAGGTCGCGTTCCATTCGATCGCGCTCCAGAAGGGACTCGTGCAAAGACGCGTTCTGAATCATGATCGCGGCCTGGCTGGCGACCGCGGCGAGCACGTCGAGGTCGTCCTGCAGGAACTTCCGACGATCGCTGGTGTCGAGCTGAAGAATCCCGAGAGCCTGTCCATCGGGGGTCAATAAAGGAACGCACATGACCGAACGGATCTTGAGGTCGGCGATCGAGGCGCTGGTGGGCAGGTTCTTGTCGTTGCCGGCGTCCTCGCTGAGCACGGCCTTTTTCTGTCCGAGGACATGGTTGACCAGCGATCGACTGATGCTCATGGGGATCTCGTCCTCGGGAACGGTGCCCGAGAACGGTGAGCGGCGGCTCGGTCGATACTTGAACGCCTTTCGGACCAATCGGTTGGTCTCGGGGTCGACCAGCATCAGGAAGAGGCGCTCGGCCTGGGGGAAGAGTTCCATCAGCGAGTCGAGGATCTTGGGCGCGACGGCGTCGATCTTGAGCTGCGTGGAGAGGTTCCGGGTGATCTCGAGGATCGCCTTGAGCTTGA
>JBFWRA010000887.1:0-3061 GCA_050249155.1 Isosphaeraceae bacterium
TGATCTTGACGGTGAGTTTTCGAAGATCCAGGCGATCCGCATCGAAGGCCGGGGACCGCAGCAACGGCGGGGCCCCTCCCACCGTGATTAGGTGAACGCTGGTGGAAATCGCCTGTGCCGCGTACTGGAACGGGATGTTGCGGATCAGCTCGCCGCCGACCTTGACCTTGGCGGACTCCAGCGCCTTGGTGTAGATCCTCGGGTCGCTGATTTCCTCGACGGCCATGTTCAGAGCGCTTCCCATCATGATGTCGCGCTCGGTCGGTTGTTCGCGCAGACGGTTTTCCAGCTCCTCGACGGTCTTGACGACTTCATCCTGCCGGCGGGCCATTCGCGCCCTCTGGTTCCGGTTGGCGTTCACCTGGGACTCGTAGAGGTACTGGTTCCACCGCATCACGGTATCGGCGTTGATGGAGTTCGCCTGAGCGGTGTTCAGGTTGTAAACCCCCGCGCCGGCGGCGAAGACCCCCATGCCTCGGGCCATGTCGCCATAAGCGGTCGAGCCGCCTCCCCAGCCTCCCCAGCCGTAACCTCCGTAACCTCCCGGGTACACGAACTGCGCTTGGACCGTCGTCCCTGAACACAGAGTGAGAATCGCCCCAAACGCGACGAGTTGCGACAATCTCTGGATGCTCATTTTCATCCCCTCAATTCGTGAAGCCGACGGAAACCCCGAAGACGATGGTTTCACGACGGCCGATTCCGAGGAGCCCCGAACGGGACTTGGCCCTGACGCGGTCGAGAACTCTGCGAACGCCGTGCCTCGCGTGAGCGGACTGAGGCTTTCCTAAAGATGTTATCCCGCGAGGAGGGCGCAAACAACCCGCGGCAAGTTCGCGGAGAGAAGTTCAGTCAGGGAGGAGCCCCGACTTACGGGAGCTCGCGGTCGAGGATTCCCGTTAGCCAAACCCTGACGACCGCACGCACCCCTCGCGGGAAGATGGAGGAAAAAGTCCAGCTTTCCGGGGGCTTGAAACACGCCGACGAGGGACGTCGCGCGTTCCGTCGCGACTCGACGGACTCCAGGTCCCTCGCGCGGCGCGAATCGCCATCGAAATGGACTCAGTCCACCAGTGCCGGTGATCCGTCGAGAACGCTCGGCGATTCTGAGGTTTCCGGGAGGGCCGCGCTGGGCGCGTGTCGACCAACCGCGTCCTTTCGGTGTCGCGAGAGCAACCAATGACCGCAGGGCACCAGGAGTGGGCGAACCAGCAGGGCGTCCATCGAGATACCGACGACCAGAGCGAAGCCAAGCTGTTGCAGTGAGATCAGAGGACTGGTCATGAACGACGCGAAACTACAGGCCGTGATCGCCGCCGCCGAGGAGATCAGGCCGCCCGTCGAGCCGATCGCCTTGACGATGCCCGTTCGGAGGCCCCAGACACTCGACTCCTCGTCCAGCCTGGCCATCAGGAAGACGTTGTAGTCGACGCCCACGGCGACCAGCAGCACGAAGAGGAAGTAAGGCACCTTCCAATCCAGCCCCTCAGCGCCAAGGCCGTTGACGAACACGAGATGCGTCGCCCCCAGGGCGAAGGCGTACGTGAGCAGCATGGTGGCGACGAGGTTGAGGCAGGCCAGGGGGTCTCGCAGGGCGACCAGCAACACGAGGAAGACCCCAATGGGAACCACGAACCAGCTTTGAAGCTGATCGGACCGGGTCAATGCCCGGACGTCGGCGTTCTCGGCGTTCGGACCGGCCAGGCTGGCTTTGACTTGAGGGCCCTCGGCATCCTCCAGGAACCCCGAGATCAACCTCCGGAGGCGTTCCACGTAATCCATCGCCCCGCCCGAGAACACGCGGTCCGCCTGGCTCAGGTCGAACCGGGCGGTTCGACCGTCGGGGGTGAGATACGCGTCGAAGCTCCGCTGGAGGTCAGGGAACGCCTTGACCGTCTCCGGATTGATCAGGAGGCGATCCAGGGACCGCCGACCGACGGGATCGTTCAAGATCCCGTCAACCTCTTCCCTGGCCCGGCTCGCGCCTTCGGCAAGTTGCTGAGCGCCTTCCGCGGCCCGAAGGATCTCCGAGAGCATGGCTTCCCGAGGGTCGGGCTTGGTCGAGGGTGGTGGGGGTGGTTTCGGCTCCGTCTTGGCGGGAGCCAGACCGGTTCCGCCCCCGAGCAGAAGACCCGCCGCTCGACTGAATCCCTTGGCGATGACCTCGGAGGGAACTCGCCGGGGTTCGTCGGAATGGGAGCTTTGATCAGGCGCCGGGGTCAACGGGAGACCGGTCCTGGATTCGAGCCAGAGGGCCGCCCGAAGTTTCGCCGCCCCCTCGTAAAGTCCCTTTTGCAGCTCCGAGGCCCCTCCCGCCATCTGTTCGAGTCCCTCGTTGACCTCCGTGACCCGCGAGGCGATCCGCGCTCTGCGGAGCGGTTCGGGACTCCCCAGGGGTTGAGTGGCCGAACGGACCTCCGTCAGCCCGCGTTGCCTGGTGAGGAATCGACTCAGGTCGTCGATCAGCGCGAGCCCCTCCGAACTTCGAAGGTCGGACCGCGATTCCAAAACCAGGGTGAGCGGGGCGAGCATCCCAGGCTCGAATTTGTCCGCGAGGAGTGAGAACGTCCTGGCCGAGGGAGTCGCTTGCGGGAGTTCCGTCATCAGGTCCTGGATCACCCGCGTTCGGAGTCCCACGATGGCCAGGGGGGCCATCACCACGAGAGCCGCGACCCAACTCACCAGGGGGCGCGTCATCGCCAACGCGCCGATGCGGTCCCAGATTCCGGACGAGGGCGAGGTCATCCCTCGGAAGGCCGAGGGTCGCCACCTCGTCAAGAGGATCAACAGGGCGGGCGTCAGCGTGAGCGTCGCCAGAAGCGTCAAGGAGAGCCCAAGCGCCACGCTGGGTCCCGTGCTGGAGAAGAGCCGAAACTTCGTCGTCCCCATGAGGGCGAGCCCGATGATGACCGTGCCCGCGCTTGTCAGGAGGGCGAGTGAGGAGGTCTTCTTGGTTCGCTCCATCGCCGCGGCGGGGTCGTCGGCGTCCCAGTTCTCCGCGTACCGCCAGGAGAGGAAGAGGCAGAAGTCGGTTCCACTGCCGAAGAGGACCGCGACCAAA
>JBFWRA010000888.1:0-3058 GCA_050249155.1 Isosphaeraceae bacterium
GGCGTCCGCCGGGCCACGGTGAAGCGAGAGGGAATGGGCTTTATGTTCAACCATGACGATCTGTCGCAGGAGATTGACCGCGAATCACGATCGACGGCGGCATAACTATTTCTGCGGTTTCACTTAGGTCGGCTCGCCACAATCAATCGAACGATCCTTGTGGGAAGGTGGCTGGGGTCTCGTCCGCGAGACGACCAGCCACCCTCTCACGTGATCGAACGTGAATGAAGTGGGCCTCGCCGTCGCGCCGACTCAGAAATCAGCTGGGAATCAGGTTCCGGTTCCTCGATGGATTCGTGTGCCACGAGGCCTGGAACTCCAACGTCATTGGAAATGCCAACGATTCAACATTGCCAGGACGCTATCGGATCTCGATCTTCGAGTTCTGTCGGATCGACCAGGTCGCGGCGGGCCGCCCGTCCCTCGCCGCGACGGGGATCGTCACGACGTACCCCTCCGCGCCCGAGGTGGTCAAGGTCGCCGGGCCCTCGCCGTCGATTCGGGGCACCTCGCGCAGGTCGAGCTTCTCCAGCGAGTCGGCCCAGGTCTTCGTTCGCTCCCGATAGGCCCGCTGGCCGTGGTAGATCCGCATCAATCGTTCCCGAACCGGGAACGTCGGATCGGCCACGAACGGGGAATCCGCCACCCCCTCGCGAAACTGGACGAACCCCCAGCGCTCGGGTCGATGCATGTCGATGACCCCCTGGGGCGACCAGACCCAGTTGTCCTCGCGAAGCCCCGGCACCTTTTCATAACGCCCGTCCGCGAGCCTGTGTTTCCACTCGACCCTGGAGAAGTTCACGCGCCAGACGTCGCCGTCCCGCGGAGGCGAGGGTTTGTGGGCGTACTCGGCCAGCACTTTCCAGGGGAAGGCCATCTCGACCGTCCACGACGTGTCCTCGTCGGTCGGGTCGTTCAGGGTCCCGTTCACATGAACTCCTGTGAGGAGTCCTGGGATCTCCCAGTCGTTGACCGCCGGTCCGCCGTCGCGGTAGGGGGACTTCAAGAACAGGTCCCAGCCGGTGTTCAGGGCGTTCATCTCGAACTCGTAGTACTCGTGGTTGTCGCCGTCGGGGTCGATGAACACCTCGAAATCGTTGTCCTGAAAGATGACCGCGTCATGCCGCGTGATGGTTCCCCAGACGTGCGGCTCGGACAGCTCGGCCGCCACGTGAAAGAACTGATCGTCCCAAAGCATCTTCGCCCGGGTCCGGAACCGGGGCCGGGGCTTGAGGTCCCCTTCGATATCGACGAAGTCGTCGGTCCAGGGGGCTTTCTCCCACGCGGGGTCGTCGAGCTTTCCGTCCACGACGACCGGCCCGGACGCCTTGCCGCAGACGTAATGCTTCGGCATGGTCTCGGTGGCGGAGATCTTCGTGGGCTCGTCCGCCCCGCGGAGATCGTGGCTGGCGCACAGGGTCAGGAGCGACACAAGAAGCTTCAGGGACGTCGGTTTCGCCATCGATCGACCTCGCGAGTGCCAGGGAATCCGGAAAACCTTCCCAGGTGTACCGACCGGCGACCCGCGACGCCAGCCCCTCATCCCCGACGGTCGAGGGACTTCCCCCCAGGACGCCGGCCAGGCATGATGGAAAGCCGTCGGGAACCGGGGCGTCAGCCCTGGTAGGTCGAACGTCTGGGCCACGCCACCATGAACGCCGAAGAGCTTCGCGCGACGCAAACCCCCTTGAAGACCCGATACCGGGAGGCCCCCGAAGCCGCCCGGCTGACTCTTCGGGCCACGGGTCGAATCACCCCCACGGAACAATCCTGCGCGATCGAGACCGGCGCAGGCCCCGTCGTCGTGGCGGGGCTGCACCCCTTCGCCGGAGGTGACGGCTCCGCCGCCTGCGCGGGAGACCTCTTCTTGCAGGCCCTCGCGGCCTGCGCGGGGGTGACCCTGGCGGTCGTCGCCACAGCCCTGGGAATTCCGATCCGTTCCGGGACGGTGACCGCCGAGGGGGACCTCGACTTCCGCGGCACGCTGGGCGTGAGCCGGGAGACCCCCGTCGGCTTCACCGCCATCCGGCTCCACTTCGACCTCGACGGAGACGCCGACGCCGAGCGACTCGCGAACCTCCTGAAACTGACCGAGCGTTACTGCGTGAACCTCCAGACGTTGAAGACGCCGCCGGAGATCTCCTCGACGATCCAGATCACGGGAACGTCCGCCTCGTCCTGAGAGGTGTTCCTCAACGCGATCCTGAAGGATGCATACGGATTGACAATCGACGTTTGACTCCGTCGCCCCGAGCCCTGGTTTTCGGGTTGACGCTATTCGTCTCGGCGAGTCTGGTTTTCTCGGTTCAACCGATGGTGGCGCGTCGCGTCCTTCCCGCGCTGGGGGGGGCTCCGTTCGTCTGGACGACCTGCGTCCTTTTCTTCCAGGGCGTCCTGGTCGCGGGGTATGCGTTGGCGTATGGCGTGGCCAGGCTCCGCCATTCTCTAGCCCAGGCGATCGCGTTCGGGGTGATTCTGGCCGTGGGGCTGGCGAGCCTTCCCCTGCCGAGCGAGCCGGCGGGGCTTGATGGTCTGGCCAGGCGGTCCTCCCCGGTGCTCGGACTGCTGGCGCTGCTGACTCTCTGGGTCGGGCCGTCGTGCCTCGCGCTGTCGGCGACGGCCCCGCTGCTGCAACACTGGTACGGGAGGGGACTTCGGGAATCGTCCCGAGACCCCTACGGACTCTACGCCGCGAGCAACGCCGGTAGCCTGCTCGCGCTGGCGGCCTATCCCCTCTGGATCGAGCGCGCGTTCTCCGCCTCGCGGCAACTTCAGCTCTGGGGCGTGGCGGTCTTCGGCCTGGCCGGGCTCGTGGCCCTCTGCGTCCGGGTCAACGGTGCGCGATGGGTCGAACCGCCGCGGATTCTCGCCGACGCGCCACGGACGCGGCCGACGCTCCGCGACTGGCTGGCCTGGATGTCGCTCGCGTGCGTTCCGTCGGTGCTGACCCTGGCGGTCACGTCGCATCTGACCACCGACCTCGCCGCGGTTCCGTTGCTCTGGGTGGTTCCCCTGGGGCTTTATCTCCTCTCGATGATCCTCGCCTTCGCCTGGCGCG
>JBFWRA010000889.1:0-3054 GCA_050249155.1 Isosphaeraceae bacterium
GTGATCGGCGAGAACGTCGCGCCGCCGTCGGGGCTGTGGTCGCCCCGGCGGACCGTCCCGGTCGCGCCGATCGTCCCGCCGTTGGCCGACGTGGTGTTCGCCGCGCGGAAGTAGACCCGAAGGCTTCCGCTGACGGCGATCGGGGCGAAGTTGATATCCTGGTTGTTGAACGCCGTTCCGGAGAGCGCGAAGTTGGAGAGCAGGACCTCGGGCGCGTTGTTGATCGAGTAGAAGACGTTGATGAAGCCCGGCCCCGTGTTGGAGGACCGGCCCGCGAAGAGCAGTCGATTGACCAGCGCCGTGTAGCCCGGCAGCAGGTCGAAACCCATCACGTAGAAGTCGGTCGGGTCGGTGCTCCACCCCGCCGAGTTGATCGAGTTGGCACCGGCGTTGGGGGACAGCCCGGGGCCTCGGGCCAGGCTCACCCCCGACAGTCCGGTCGCCAGGAACGTCGGCGCGGTCGAAACCTGGTTGCCGGGCTCGCCGAACATTTCGTAGCGGACCAGATCGGCTCGTGCCGACGTCGCGGCGACCGCGAGCGTCAAAGCGGCGAAGGTGATTCTGAAAGTGCTGCGCGACGAAGTCATGCAATCGGCTCCTTGGGTGCTACGACGGAGTTCTCGCAACGACCCCCGAAGGGGTGGGGTCCAGTCGTCGAGCGGTGGGCTCAACGACCGGGTGGGTGGGACTTCAAGGGGTTGTTGGTTGGCGCGATCCCTCCATGGAGCACGCAAACAATCGCATTTAACCCAGTCGAGGCCCAGGAGTCCAATGAAGAGTTGAGGAAGCCGCCCGGGCTCGGCGAGGCCAGGTACCGGCCCGGACGTCAGCGAGTCGGGTTGGCGAGGTAATAGAGCCGGCCATCCTCGGCGCCCAGGACCAGGTCGGGCCTGCCGTTCTGGTCCCAGTCCACGACCGTGGGACAGGTCGAGTGGCCGGCGAGGATTCGGGGCGAGACCGGGCCGAGGTCGCGGAAGGTGGTCAGGCCGTCGGGGGTCGTCCCCTCGTTGCGCAGAACGTTCGCGCTGCGGGAGTCGATGATCAGGTCGGTGAGGCCGTCCCCGTCCCAGTCGGCCAGGCGGAGGGTCCGCCTGCCGCTCTTGCCCGCGTATCCGGCGTTGAGCCTGAGGAGCCCGCCGGTGGTATTCAACGGTCGATGCGCGGAGTCGAAGACGGAGGAGGGCTCCCCCCGGAAGACGCGACGGCCGGGCTTGAGCCTCGGTTCGCCGTCGGGCCCCTGGAATTGTTCAAAAAAGGCGAGGTATCCCTCGTGATCGAGCATCACGAGGTCCGGGAGCCCGTCGCGGTTCCAGTCGAAGACCGCCGGGGTGGTTCGCCACTGCGTCACGAGCTCGCCAGGCGAGGGGGTCCACCAGGTCCAGGAGGGTTTGGGAGGGGGCCCTCGCCAATCCACCACGACCGCCCTGGCCGGTTCGAGCCTGGGCGCGGTCCGGGTGCCCGCGTTGCGATACCAGACGACCTTCCCCCAGATCGAGTTGACCAGCAAGTCCAGGTCGCCGTCGCCGTCCCAGTCGGCGACGCTCGGCTGCGTGTAGCCCCACTTCGCCTCGGCCGGCCCCTGGATCGAGCCGTTGGGCCCCGCGGTGATCCGTAGCGGACGACCGTCGACTTCGAGAAGCCGGGGAGCGGCCCAGCGCGGGGGGACGCCCCCGCCGAGGTTCTCGAACCAGCCGATCTGACCCGAGGTGTTGCCGCAGACCAGGTCGGTATCGCCGTCGCCATCCCAATCGGCCGAGCAGGGGGTCACCAGCGCCCCGAATTTGAGGTCGGCGGCCTCCTGGTGAAAGAAGACCGGCGGCAGGAACCGGGGGAGCCCCTCGACGACCTTCCCGGTGTGTTCGATCAGGGCGACCCGGCCGTCCTCGTCCCCGCAAATCAGGTCGACGTCGCCGTCCCGGTCCCAGTCGACAGCCACCGGAACGATCATTTGAAGATGCATCGCGACGGGGAGTCCCTGGGGGTCGGGCAACCGGCGTCCCGCGGCGTAGCTCGGCTCGGTGCGCGTGCCGACGTTTTCGAAGTAGGTGAACTTGTCGAGGAACTCGCCACAGATCAAGTCGAGGTCGCCGTCGCCGTCGAAGTCGGCGAGGTTGGGAGAGGGCATGCCGAAGGTGTCGATGGGCCGTCCCCCAGCTTCGATCCGGGCGGGGGGCGCGTAATCGGGCGATGCGTCGGTCCCCTGGTTGCGCAGAAGGAAGACCTCGCCGTGCAATGGTCCCCGGGTCCAGATTCCGAACGAATCGAAGGCGTCGTCCCAGCCGTAGGCGGACCAATCCTCGGTGCCGACGATCAGGTCGAGGTCGCCGTCGCCGTCGAAGTCGGCATATTTCCACTGGTTGGCCCGAAGCTTCGCGTCAGGCCCGACGAGGTTGGCGGTGGGGTGGATCGGTCGGGAGGATTCAAAACCAGTCGCGCGAAAGTCAACCAGTTCCCTGGCGGGCGTGAGCAACCGGACGTCGGGGCCGACGTGGGAAATCTGGACGTTGGGCAAGTGGGGTCCGACGCGCCTGGGAGCCTTGAAGACGGGAAACTTCGGGTCGCCCTGACCGGGGTTCTCGAAGAAATAGGTGCCACGAAACGGAACGTCGGGACAGGAGACGACCAGGTCGAGGTCGCCATCCTGGTCGAAGTCCATGGGCAACGGCCAGGCCCAGAGCCCAACCCCAAGGTCCACGACCAGGCCAGGGTGATCGTAGCGCAGGGGTTGGAGACCTGGCTCTGGTTCGGCGGCGATCAAGGGAGTAAACACCGTCAACGAAAGACTCAGAATCGCGGGAAGGAAGGCTGCCCGGGTCGTCATGTATGGCCTCATGATCTCTTCGTTCTCACGCAAGACTTCGTGGATCCAAATCCTCAAGGCGGCCCTCTCTTGAGAGCCCTGGATTAGGTCAATTCGCTTCGGACTTGGGTCGTCACGAGAGTGACCCAACCTGAAGATCCGTCAAAAACCCTTGTTCCAAGACGACTTGGGTTCTCAGTCTCGCGGAGCGACTTGGATCATTTTAGGGCGAAATAAGGTCAATGGGTCCGAAA
>JBFWRA010000890.1:0-3017 GCA_050249155.1 Isosphaeraceae bacterium
GGCCGCACCACGCCACGGGAGGTACGACCACCATGCCGCCGGCGACCGATCGCACCGAGGTGCCCACCGAAACCCACGAATACGTCGCCTTCACCGACGGCGTCGCCAACTTTTACGAGGCCGAGCCGCGCTGTCGGGCTCGGGTTCAGTTTGGCGCGAAAAGCCACGTGGGCCTGGTCCGCTCCCAGAACGAGGACCACTACCTGGTCGTCAGCCGAAGACGGGAGCGCGAGGTGATCGCCACCAGCATCGCCGTCGAGCTGCTTCCCAAACCCGAGCAGGCCGCCTACGTCGCGGCGGTCGCCGACGGCATGGGGGGGCACGCGTTTGGCGAGCTGGCCAGCTACCTCGCCCTGCGGACCGGCTGGGAGATGGGCACCGACGAGGTCAAGTGGCCGGTCAAGAGCAACTCGACCGAGGCCGACGAGCTCAAGCGGAAAGCGCTCGTCTTGTTCCGCCTGATCGACCGGTCGATCATCGCCGCGGCGGCCGAACAGCCCAGGCACACCGGCATGGGCACCACGCTGACGAACTGTTACAGCATCGGATCGGACCTGTACGTCTTCCACGTGGGAGACTCGCGCGCCTACCTGCACCACGAGGGAGCGCTGGAGCGGCTGACCCGCGATCACACCGTCGGCCAGGCGCTGGTCGACGCGGGTCTGGCGGCCCCGGACTCTCCCGCGGCCCGCAGCCGCAAGCACGTGTTGACCAACGTTCTGGGGGGTCCCGCCGTGGGCATCTCGGTCGACGTCGAGCGGAGAACCCTCGCCGACGGCGACCGGATCCTCCTGTGCACCGACGGTCTGTCCGACTTCGTCGAGGACGCCGAGATCGCCGACGCCCTGAACCGGCACGCCGACCCGAACGACGTGTGCCAGAACCTTCTGGACCTCGCTCTGTCGCGTGGCGGCAAGGACAACGTCACCGTCGTCGTCGGCCGTTACGAGATCACCGCGGGACCGGATGACCTGTTCGACGATGAGACCTGAACGACGGCGGGTCTGATTCGCATTGGGAAGATCTTGTCGGATGGATTGGTCGAGGCTACGATCATTCGACCTGGCGACCCGTCCGATCCACGGAGCGCCTGGCACTTCCGCCACGCCACCCGCTCCCAGAAAGGTCACCCGATGCGAGCCATCCCCCGGGATCGACGTGCGTTCACGTTGATCGAGCTTTTGGTCGTCATCGCGATCATCGCGGTGCTGATCGCCCTGTTGTTGCCCGCGGTGCAAGCGGCCCGGGAAGCCGCCCGACGCGCTCAGTGCGTCAACAATCTGAAACAGATCGGCCTGGCGCTGCACAACTACGAATCGGCCCAGCAGAGCCTGCCCTGGGGAGACGGCCCCGACCAGTGGAACCAGTGGTCCACCGCCGCACTCATCCTGCCTTATCTTGAGCAGAACTCGTTGTACAACGCCGTCAACTTCAACTGGGGGATGCAGGACTGGAACCTGCCCTTCAACACGACGATCCACCGGACCAAGCTCAACGTCTTGCTCTGCCCGTCCGACAGCGACCGGATGACCAACGCCGACGCGCACTCGAACTACGCGGGCAACGCGGGGACCTCCCCCGCGACCTTCTACGACTGGAACAACACCGGCGTCTTCGACGGCCTCTTCGGCTGGGCGGGGAACTCGCGGCGTTCGACCGAGCCGAACTACGTGAAGATCACCCCGATCATCGGGTTCCGGTCGATCACCGACGGCCTGAGCAACACCGCCGCCTTCAGCGAGAAGGTGATGGGCATCGGCATGTTCACCACCGCCAGGGTCAACGACCCACAGACCCCGCCGTCCACCTACGCCCTGATCACCAAGCCGGCGACCGCCAACCTGGGCAACCCGAAGGTCGTCTACGACCTTTGCGTGAGTCGCAACCCAGGCGCTCCCACCACCGCCCAGAACCAGAACAACCTCTATCCCAACGGCTACCTCTGGTACAACGGCTGCCCGTCGAATTCCCGGTATAACCACGTGATGCCGCCCAACAAGTGGAGCTGCACCTACGGCGGACGCTGGGGCGACATGGGAGGGGCCGTCACCGCCACCAGCCGACACCCGGGCGTCGCCAACGTCCTGATGGCCGACGGCTCGGTCCGGGCGGCCAAGAGCACCACCAGCCCCCAGGTTTGGTGGGCCCTTGGCACGCGTGCCGGCGGCGAGGTCCTCTCCGCCGACTCCTATTGATCGGAATCGATGGAAACCGCGAAACGCGCAAGGGCCGCCCGGCGACACCTCGCCGGTCGGCCCTTCGCGATCTCCAGGGCGAGCGATCACCCGACCGTGATCAGCCGTCGGTGGGAGCCCCGCCCCCCTCGGGGGGCAGAACGATGTCATAGGCATTCTCACCCGACTTCACGTCGTACTCCAGCGAGAGGTCCTGCAACCCTGGATCACGCGCCATCTCGGGAATCGAGAACGAGACGCGGTTGGCCCCGACCAGCGTCTTCACCGAATAGGTCCCGTCCGGGCCGATCGGGGCCCGACGCGCCGCCTCGCTCTTGCGAAGGTAGTTCGAGGGGTCGAAGGCGACCTCTCCCTTGGCGACCGGCTTGCCGTTGAAGGTGACCGTCCCCTTGACGGTCGCCTCCTCGCTGGAGGTATCGACCGGGGGCTTGTCCTCCCCGGCACACCCGGGGAACAGGGCCGTCGCGATCGTGAGAAAGGCGACCGCCGCGCCCGCGGCGAACGGTCGTGAACGTCTGAACAACGGGGGGCCTCCTCAGATATGCGAGAACGTCGTGTTTATGGCTGAATGCCAGGCGATAGCATCGCAAACCAGGACTGGCGACGCAATCTCAGGCGAAGCCGAAAGTCCGGGTTTGGCCCTGGAAACAGGGCGAGCGGCCAGGGGCCTCATGTTGAAGCGACCCACCCAGGCGGACGAGCCGCTCGACCCTTGACGCCCCCGGGTCGACCCTCCGCCCTGGACTCACTGGGCCTCGCCGCCAGGCCCGCCCCAAGGACGTGATCCTCACGCGGAGATTCCTGATCCCGAAGTTCGTGGCC